>JACPVD010000303.1 GCA_016191895.1 Chloroflexota bacterium
ACATATATTTGCGTGGGCGACGCAGTAAACCTAAGTTCGCGCCTCGAGTCGCATACCAAGGCCGTGAAAAAGCCGATTGTCATAGACGAAGCTACACGCCAGGCGCTCGACCCTGCCATCGAGGTGGAGGCCCTCGGAGAGGAACTCTTCAAAGGCAAAACCATTCCCGTTCAGGTGTATTCCGTAAAGACTATTTAACTGCTGGTATCATTTCTTTGGGAAAAATCCATGAACCCAAACAGTTTCGAGCAGGCAAAACAATACGCCATCCACCGTCTGGAAAACGAACTTCCTTCCAACCTTGTCTATCACAACGTATCGCATACCCGTGATGAAGTTGTGCCTGCCACCGCGCGACTGGCGGGGATGGAGGGACTTCGCGACAAATCCCTCAGCCTGCTTCTTACTGCCGCATGGTTTCATGATCTGGGATACACCGAACAGCCCCTTCATCATGAATTGATCAGCGCCAGAATCGCATTGCAAATACTGCCGGGGTTTGGCTATAACGCGGAAGAGGTGGAAACAATTCGATGGGCGATCCTTGCAACCGCGCTTCCGCAATCTCCCACCACCCTGCTCGAAGAAATCCTTGTCGACGCCGATCTGGATGTGCTCGGGCGCGACGACTTCTCGAAGCGGAGCAATGACCTGCGCCGCGAACTGGCTTTATTCGGCAAGGTCTCCGCCGATGCAGAGTGGCATGCCAGCCAATTAAAGTTTCTTGAATCGCATAGTTATTTCACCACTTCCGCCCACGTCCTGCGCGATGCGGGAAAACAGAAGAATACCGCCGATCTCAAACGCATCTTGAAAGAACTTGGGATGGGATGAATGCAGAGGGCGCGGCGCACACGTAACGACGGTTAAATATGTTACACTCCCCGCTGTGAAATACTTCGTCATCGTCAACCCCATCGCCGGGCGCGGACTCGGCGAAAAATCCATTCCGCAAATCGAATCCAGCCTGCGCGAAAACGGGCTGGATTTTATGCTTGCGAAGACAGAACGCATGTGGCACGCCGCCGAACTCGCGGAACGCGCCGTGCGGGACGGTTATGACGTTATCGTCTGCGCCAGCGGCGACGGGACGATCAACGAAACCATCAACGGAATCATGAAAGCGCGCAGGGACGGCCACGCAAAAAGCGCGTTCTCCGTTCTCAGCATCGGCACCGGCAACGACTTCGCCGGCGGCACGGGAATTCCTGTAAATTTGGAAAACGGCCTGGCCTCCCTTATCGCGGACAAACGCAAACGAATCGACATCGGCCTTGTCAAAGGCGGCGACTATCCCGAAGGCCGCTACTTCGGAAACGGTATTGGCATCGGGTTCGACGCGGCGGTCGGCAACGAAGCCGTCAAAGTCCGCTGGACGCGCGGCCTGCCGGCCTATCTCATCGGCGTGATCAAAACCGTCTTTCTCTATTACAATCCCGCGCAGGTCGAAATCATTTTGGACGATACCGAAACGATTCGACAAGTCTCGCTCATGATCTCGGTAATGAACGGTAGGCGCATGGGCGGCGGCTTCCAAATGACTCCCGAAAGCCAGCCCGACGACGGCTTCTTCGATCTGTGCATTGCGGAGACCGCGTCCAGGGGCCGCATTCTCATGCTTATTCCCCATTTCATTCGCGGAACGCATGTGACCCAGCCCGAAATAAAAATGCGCCGCGCGCGGAAAATATCGATTCGATCGCTGGATACGACGTTTCCCGCCCATGCGGACGGGGAATTCATCTGCCTCAGCGGTTCGCACCTGACCCTTGAACTGTTTCCGCGCGAATTGGAAATTATCTGCGCCTGAACCTTTTTCACAGAAACGGCAATCCCCTCATGAAATGGCTCACATACTTCCTCATTCGAATTTATACCCGCATCACCTGCCGCATCAACGCGCCTGATTTGCAATCCTTTCCCCTGCGCGGGCCGTTGATCGCAATAGCCAATCATACCGGCCAGATCGAAGTGCCCACGCTGTTTGCGTACCTCCAGCCGCGCCCGTTGACCGGCTGGGCAAAAAGCGAAGCATGGGATAACCTGTTTTTACGCTGGGTCTTCAACACGTGGGGCGCGATTCCCATCCGCCGCGGCGATGCGGATATGCATGCGCTCAAACTTGCATTGAAGGTATTGGAAGACGGAAACATCTTCGGCCTTGCCCCCGAAGGGACGCGCAACAAGACCGGCAAACTAAAACGAGCCATGCCCGGCGCCGCGCTTTTGGCTCTTCACTCGAAAGCGCCGATCATCCCTGTTGCGCATTGGGGCGGGGAAAACTACCTCGCGAATTTAAAACGCCTCAAGCGGACGGACTTTCACATCCGTGTAGGGGAGGTGTTTACAATCGATACCGAAGGGGTGAAAGTGACCGGCGAGGTCCGTCAGCAGATCGTGGATGAGATGATGGTGCAGATTGCCCTGTTGATGCCGGAAGAATATCACGGCGAATATACCGAAATGTGCAAACAGCCGATGAAGTATGTCCGCCGCTGAAAACGGAGTCAACGTCCCCAGACGTTGACTCCGCGCCGCCTATAACTTCATCTGATATGCGTTTGTTTCGCGCTTTTTGAATCCCACCCTTGTATACAATCGATTTGCCGCCCCGCGCATGGGGTTGGACGTGAGCGAGATATTCCCCGCGCCTTTTTGCTTCGCCACCTCAATGGCGTGGAGCATCAACGCTTCGCCGATTCCCTGCCCGCGGGCGGATTCGTCCACGATGACATCTTCGATGATCGAGCGAATGCCCGTCGGCACGCGATAGACTGTCAGCGTGAGCGCGCCGACGATGGCGCGCTGTTCGGTCCGTGCCACCATCAGCGTGGACGATGAATCTCGGACGAGAGCAGACAGATCGTCCAGGGAGGGAGGCGGGTTGTTAGTCGTCAGCTGAGGGACAAGGCGTTGAAACGCCCGGTGGAGTTCATCGTCCGCTTCGGTTACGATGTCAATTTGCATTTTTAGG
>JACPVD010000304.1 GCA_016191895.1 Chloroflexota bacterium
TTGCGGAAGCGTGGGCGGGGATTTACGACGCGGAGACGAACGAATTGCTTGCGGAGGGGACGGCGATGCACATCGATGTGCCGCAGGGACGGATTGATCCTGTGAAGTTCGAAGAGTTGGGCTGGAAGGTTTATCCGGATCAGCGCCCATGAACACGAATTTCACCCTTTACATCGCCCCCCTTGCTGCTGCGGCGGTGATTTCGGCGATTGCCGCCATCTACACCTGGACGCGACGTTCCACAAACGGGGCGATTCCCCTGTTGCTCATGGCCGCCAGTATTACGATCTGGAGTGTCGGCTATGCATTCGAGATCGCCCTGCCGGGTCTTGCGCAAAAGTATGCGGCGGGGGTGATTCAATACATCGGCATTGCCCTTGCGCCTTATGCATGGCTGTGGTTTGCGATCAGTTACAACGAACTCAAACGTTTTCTCAACCGCCGCGCCATTCTACTTACAGCCGTCGTTCCATTCAGCACCATCCTGCTGGCTTTCACCACCAAATGGCATGGCCTGATCTGGAGCGAATATCACCTCAACCAGGAGGGGGATTTTTCATCTTTGGGCGTGAGTTATGGCGTGTGGTTCTTTGTCCATTCCGCGTATTCCTATCTCATCCTTTTGATCGGCGTCATCCTGCTTCTGCGCGCGCTTTTCCGGAAACAGGGCATGTATCGCGGACAAATCACCGCCCTGCTCATTGCGGTTCTTGCACCGGTTGCGGGGAACGTGCTCTACCTCACCGGTAACAGCCCCATCCCTCACCTTGACCTGACTCCCTTTGCGTTCACCATCTCGGTCGCCGCGCTGGCCTGGGCGATCTTCGGCTTTCATCTTGTCGACGTTACGCCTCTTGCGCGCGAACTGGTGATCGATTTCATGCGCGAGGGAATGATCGTCCTTGACGGGCGGGGGAATATTGTCGATATCAACAACGCCGCCTCCCGCATGATCGGAACGGCGGTCGCAGACGCCATCGGAAAAACCGCGCGGAACATATTTCAACCCTGGCCGACATTGATCGAGAATGCCGGCGGGACGGTTGAAGCGATCGAGGAATTCACGGTTGGGGAGGGTAACTCTCAGCGACGTTATCGCGCGCGCTTTTCCCCGCTTTCCGATTCCGGTAATAACATTATTGGACGCGTGATCATGATGCGCAGCCTGGATGACGCGCAATCTGCCATTCGGCAGGCGGAGGAACAAATCCGCAAACTTTCCCGTGCTGTGGAGCAAAGCGCGAACTCCATTATTATCACCGACACCGAGGGCCATATCGAATATGTCAACCCGAGATTTGTGGCGGTGACAGGATATTCCTTCGAAGAGATAAAAGGGAAAAACCCGCGCATTTTGAAGTCGGGGCGGCAACGGCCGGAGTTCTACGAAAAACTATGGAAGACCATTACGAGCGGGGAAGTGTGGCATGGTGTCTTCCATAACAAACGCAAGGACGGATCGCTATATTGGGAGTCGGCTACCATCGCGCCTGTGTTCAACGACGACGGAATCGTGACAAATTTTGTGGCGATCAAGGAGGATATCACCACCCGCAGGCAGGCCGAGGAACAGTTGCGCAAACTTTCGCAGGCGGTGGAGCAAAGCGGCAATACCGTCATCATCATGGATTCGGAGGGCGTGATCGAGTACGTGAATCCAAAATTTACCGAAGTGACCGGTTATTCCGCCGCCGAGGCGATCGGAAAATCGACCAGCGAACTGATGGCCGGCGTCGAATCCAGGCGCAATTACCGCGAAGACGACTGGTGGAAGACCGTTAATGCGGGGCGAACCTGGCACGGCGAATTTCACAACAAACGAAAGGACGGTTCGCTGTTTTGGGAGTCGGCCACCATCGGCCCTGTGCATGACGAGAACGGTGTGGTTGTTAATTTTGTGGAGATCAAACAGGATGTCACCGACGAAAAACTTTTGCAGGAGCAATTGGAAAAGCAAAACGATTATCTTTCCGTCCTGCACCAGATCACGCTGGATCTGCTGAACCGCCGCGAGACCTCGGACCTTTTGCAGGCGGTGGTGGACCGTTCCGCGGTTTTGCTCGACGTGCCCTATAGCGAACTTATGCTTGTGAATGGGAATGAACTGGTGGTGCATGCGGCCACAGGGAATATGCACACGATCAAAGGCGAACGCGTGACCCGCGAGCAGGCGAAACTTTCGTGGGAAGCCTTCGATTCGCGGCAGCCTGTGGTCATGGAAGATTATTCCACATGGGCGGGGCGCCGGCATGAGTATGATGAGTATGCGGTTCACGCCACGGCGGAAATCCCCATCCTTGCCGGTGACCGGAGTCTCGGCGTCCTTTCTGTTGGCCGCTCCCAGCCGAATTATCCATTTACCGCGGAGCAGATCGAAACGGGTATTTTGTTTGCACAACTGACCGCGCTGGTGTTGGACAACGTCGGGCTGTATGAATCAGCCATGCAGGAACTTGCGGAACGCAAACGCGTTGAAGCCCAAAACGAAGCCTTCCTGCATGACATCAAAGCCCTTCAGGAGATTTCGCTGGAATTAAGCGAAACCGAAACCCTCAAGGAACTCTATGTCAAAATGATTCGTCTCGCGCAAAACCGCCTCGGGCTGGAACGAATCGGCCTGTTCGTCATCGACGCGCAAACGAACGAACTGCAAGGCACCTTCGGCATCGACCAGGATGGGAATGTGCGGGATGAGAGTTACTATCGCGAGGCCATGCATGAGGGCCATTGGACGGAGGAGATTGTCGAGGCCCATAACCACACCAAACTCTGGGTGGACGCTCCCATTTTCGATAACGGCCGCGCCGTGGGGCATGGTTGGAAGACGGCCTCTGCCCTTTGGAACGGACAGAGAGCCGTCGGGTATATTGTGGCCGATTGTTTTGTCACCCGCCGGCCTGCCCGTCCGTATGAAGCGGAATTGACATCCCTGCTTGGAAATACCTTTGGGCACCTGATCGAGATCAAACAGAACGAGGTCCGTCTGCAGGAAAGCGAAGTTCGCTTCCGCCAGATTGTGGAGAACGCCGGCGATATTATCTATCGCACCGATGCGAACGGGAATTTCACATACGTCAATCCAACGTCACTGGCCATCATGGGGTATCAGGACGAAAAAGAAGTCCTGGGGAGGAATTTCCTTGAGCTTGTTGTCCCCGCGTTCAGGAAGGAAATGAGAAAGTTCTATTACCGTCAGTTTCTTTCGAAGACAGCCAGCACCTATCATGAATTTCCCGCGTTCACTGCGCAGGGGGAAGTGGTCTGGTTCGGACAAAACGTCCGACTTATTCTGGAAA
>JACPVD010000305.1 GCA_016191895.1 Chloroflexota bacterium
GACGAGAAAACCGGCAGCTGCCAGCAGGTAAAGCGGCACGCCCAGCGGAGACTGAATTTGCCCCGACACCATCCATTGCGCGCTTCCCGCCAGCGCCATGAAACTCCACAGGATGGACGTTCTGATTTTTTGCGGCGATCTTTTGACCAGCGCAAAGAGCGTAAACCCCAGCGCCAGCAGTCCGGTCAACAGATTGCTTGCCGTGGCGGTCTCGTGGAAGTAGAACACCAGATGGTTCCGCATCCAATGGACGAAGTAGAACGGGCTGCCGATCTCGCCGGGCGACTTTGTGAAGTCGCCCTTTATTTCGACCGGAGCTGAGAGCAGCGCGAAGATCAAAACAACGAGCAATACCCCGGCAAGCGCAAGTTCGCGGCGGTAGGTATTAATAAATAATGCAAGCGCCGATTTAAAGTCCCCGATGGCGGGGGGCGGGGCGGCCGATTCCGCCTGCGGGTTTGGGTCCGGCTCCGGTTGAGGATCGCTCCACCGCTGACGACGCGCCCACATTAGCAGCGCCAGGCTGGCTGCGGCCGCTGCCGCAATCGGAATCAGGGACCATACAGGGGTCGTTTCCATGAATCCTATTTCTTCTCCAACTCCAGCCTGGAGATGACCAGCCTCTGTATCTCGCTTGTGCCTTCATATATCTCGGTGATCTTCGCGTCGCGGAAGTAGCGTTCAATGGGCAGTTCCTTGCTGTAGCCCATGCCGCCGTGAATCTGCACCGCCTGGTGGGCGACGTACATGGCGGTCTCCGATGCAAATAGTTTCGCCATGGATGCTTCCAGTGAATACCGCCCGCCCGTCTGTTTGGAATTCTCCTTTGCAAGCGCGGCATTAAAGATCAACAAGCGCGACGCCTCGATCCGGGTTTTCATATCGGCGAGCTTGAATCCGGTTCCCTGGAATTGACCGATGGGCTGGCCGAACGCCTCGCGCTGACCCGCATACTGTCTGGCTGCTTCATAAGCCGCTTCGGCAATCCCGAGCGCCTGCGTGGCGATTCCGATCCGCCCGGCGTCCAGCACGGTCATGGCGATCTTGAAACCTTCGCCTTCCTTGCCGAGCAGGTTTTCCGCCGGGATGCGGCAGTTTTCGAAGATCAATTCGCTGGTGGCGGATGCGCGGATGCCAAGTTTCGGCTCCTTCTTTCCACGAATCAATCCCTGTGTTTTTCCGTCCACGAGAAAGGCGCTTACTCCCTTTTGCTTCTTTTCCGGGTCGGTCATCATGAAGACAACGAAAAAATCGGCGACCGGTCCACTGGTGACCCAGGACTTGCGCCCGTTCAAAACGTAATGATCGCCGTCGCGGATGGCGCGGCTGCTCATCGTCCCTGCATCGGAGCCGCTTTGGGGTTCGGTGAGCGAATATGCGCCGATGGCTTTGCCCGAGGCGATGGGCGTCAGGAACTTCTGCTTTTGTTCCTCCGTCCCGTACTTCAGGATGCCGTGGCAGTACAACGAATTATTGACAGACATGATGACGCCGTGCGAGGCGTCCACCTTGCAGATTTCTTCGAGCGCGAGGACGTAGGCGAGCGCGTCCATGCCCGCGCCGCCATATTGTTCCGGGATCTCGATTCCCATAAAGCCGAGCGCCCCCATTTTTTTGATGGTGGCGTGGGGGAATTCGCCCGTCTCGTCGAATTCGGCGGCAATGGGCGCGATCTCTTTTTGCGCGAAATCCCGCGCGGCGTCGCGCAGCATTTTATGTTCGTCAGTCAATGGGTGGATGGGCAGGTCAGTCACGAGTTCCTCCGATATTGGATGGCAGAATTATACCGTGATGATTGATTCGAGGCTGCGCGATGCGTTATAATGCCCAAAGATTTAATAACTGATGTTACGCAGGAGCGCGCCGCGTAAGGTGAGTTGACAAGAACGGATTGTGCGGGATGAGACGGAACTCGTGTCCGTCTCATTTTTCGCCTCAACCCCGCCGAAACCTGACTCTCGCTTCCCGGCCTTTGCAAACCCGAAAATGACCAATTCCTATTTCAACCCAAAATGCGAATCCCGCCCGAATTCCCGCGGCGGCTGTTGCGTTTACACCCTTGCCCCGATCCAAAAAGGCGAGCTTGTCTCCCTGTGGGGCGGTACGATCCTGCACGAACGCCAGCTCGAGCCGTCCATGCCGCGCTTTACCGAGCGGGTCATCCAGATAGACGAAGAACTCTATCTTCTGACCGCCGAGAAAAAAGAGCCGAACGACTGCTTCAACCATTCCTGTGAACCGAACCTGGGACTCAGCGGCCAGATCGGGCTGGTGGCGATGCGCGATATCGAAGCCGGGGAGCACCTCACCTTCGATTACGCCATGTCTGACGGCTCGCCTTACGATGAATTCGACTGCCTGTGCGGAATGCCCACCTGCCGCCATAAAGTGACCGGCAACGACTGGATGCGCCCCGAGTTGTGGGAAAAATATAACGGTTATTTTTCGCCATACATCGCCCGCCGCATCGAAAAACTGCGGAAATGAAAAGTCTCATCGGCGAAAAACTCGACTTCGATTGGAAGATCGTCGTGATAACCGTCGCCAGCGCCCTGCTCCTGCTGGTGGACCGCTACCGCACGGTATTTGGAATCAAGTATTGGGACCGGGTCCTGTTCTATCTCATCATCCCGCTGTTGATCGTAATCCTGTTGTTCCGTGAAAACCCGCGCGCCTACGGCTTTCAATTGGGAGATTGGAAACTCGGGCTGATATATACCCTGCTTGGCATTCTGGTCATGGCGCCGGTCATTTACTTCCTCGGGCACGGCAACCCGTCCATGCGGGGTTATTACGCAAGTTACCTGCCCGGCCTGCCGTGGACGACCCTGCTCGATTTGTTCGGCTGGGAATTCTTCTTCCGCGGTTGGATCTTGTTCGGATATGCCCGCAAATTCGGTCACGACGCCCTGTGGCTGCAGGCCGTTCCTTTTGCCCTGGCGCATATCGGCAAGCCCGAGATCGAAACGCTTTCGACCATCTTTGGCGGATTCGCCTTCGGCTGGGTGGCGTGGCGGACAAAGTCATTCCTTTATCCATTCCTGATCCATTGGTTCATCGGCTCGTTTATCATCATTGTTGCCGCCGGAGTTATCTAAAATGCCCGAGTTTGAAATCCGCCCGGCGCTTGAATCCGAATCCGCTCAAATCAAGGACTTGATTCACATGGTTGGGATCAACCCCATGGGCTTGGATTGGAGGCGTTTTCTGGTTGCCGTCGAAGGCTCGGGGCGGGTGGTCGGCTGCGGGCAGGTCAAACCTCACGGGGAAGACATCCTCGAACTGGCTTCGATTGCAGTACCGCCCGAATTTCGCGGACGGGGCATTGCGCGAAGAATCATCGAAACCCTGCTGGCGCAAAATCCGCGCCCGTTGTACCTGATGTGCGTTTCGCATAACGGACCGATGTATGAAAAGTTCGGCTTCCGCGTCCTGGATGGAAATGGGATGCCGAAATATTTCCGCCGCATCAAAAACCTGTTCGATGCCGCGAAACTGGTGCGCAGGACAGACGAGGATTTGCTGGTTATGAAGTTGGAGTAGAATCCCGGGTATGAAAAACGCGCTTTATACGCTGGTTGGAGTGATGGCAGGGTTTGCGCTGGCTGGCTTGTTATTGTTCATCCTCCGTGCGCCGTCGGGCGAACCGATCTCGCTGCAACCCGCACCGACGAAGGAACCGATTGCCGTGCATATCATCGGCGCCGTGCCGCGCCCCGGTTTATATGAATTTGCCGAAGGCGCGCGCGTGCAGGATGCCATCAATGCGGCGGGCGGATTGCTCTCCAGCGCCAATGTCGCCTCGATCAACCTGGCGGCTTTGCTCGAAGACGGGCAGCAGCTGGACATTCCATACAAGTCTGGCGAAGAACCCTTGGCGGAGGATTCGGGCGGCGGTGAAGACGACCTGAACCTCCCCGGCGGTACCGAAGAACCGACGGACACCGGCGGCAGTGAAGACGACCTGATCAACATCAACACCGCTTCGCTCGAAGAACTGGACAGCCTGCCGGGCATCGGTCCATCCATTGCCCAGCGTATCATTGATTACCGCGACGAAAACGGACCCTTTGCCTCCATCGAAGACCTGCTGAATGTTTCGGGCATCGGTCCCTCCACCTTCGACCAGATCAAAGACCTGATCACCGTTTAGGAAACCCGATGGGATTCGATCATTTTTCCTTCATCGCGCCGATATACGCCCGCGTGACCTACTCAAAAAAAGAATTGATGCGCGAGATCGCCTCCCTGCCTGTCCGTGGACGTCTGCTGGATGTGGGCGGCGGCACGGGGCGGGTTGCGTCTGCGATCCGCGAATTTGTGGATGAAGTTGTCCTTGCCGATGTTTCTATTGGAATGTTGGCCCGGGCGCCTCGTCCTGCGCTGACGCCTGTCTGCGGCGTTTCGGAGCGGCTGCCCTTCCCCGATTCTTCCTTCGAGCGCGTCATCATGGTGGATGCCCTGCACCATGTCGAACATCACTCGCGCACAACCGGCGAAATGTTCCGCGTGCTCAAGCCGGGCGGAGTCCTCGTCATCGAAGAGCCGGATATCCGCACATTCGGCGTGAAGTTGATCGCCATTGCCGAGAAGCTGCTGCTGATGCGCAGTCACTTCCTCGCGCCGGATGCGATCATGAAATTGTTTACTGTGGGGGAGAAGTCGACCAAGTCGGTGGATGGGACGGCGTGGGTGATCGTCAAGAAGTAATTTCTATTTATTGGCTCATGCGCAGAATTTGTATTTAACAGTGACTGTCACCTGCGAGGTGACAGTCACTTGCGCTTCATTACCAGGAGCAATTCTGACCGCAGACCGCCAACCATAGCCCGCCGTCTGCGGTCGGTTTATGCTTATCCTGCCAGCACATGCCTCGAAATGACCAGACGGTTGATCTCGCTTGTCCCTTCGCCGATGGTCATCAGCCTAGCGTCGCGGTACATGCGTTCGACGTTGTATTCGCGGCTGTAACCATACCCGCCGTGGATCTGGATCGCGTCATAGATCACGCGCTCCGCCATTTCGGTGGCGTATAGTTTTGCGATGGCGGCTTCCTTGCTGTAGGGACGTCCCTGATCCTTGAGCCAGGCGGCTTTGTAGCAGTACGTCCGCGCCAGTTCGATCTCCACTTCCATGTTGGCGATCTTGAATTGGATCGCCTGAAAATCTGCCAGCGACTGGTTGAACGCCTTGCGTTCCTTTGCGTAGGAAATCGCCGCTTCCATCGCGCCGCGCGCCAGACCGAGCGAGATCGCCCCAATGCTGATGCGACCGGCATCCAGCGTGGAGAGTGTCTGCTGCAAGCCGCGCCCTTCGGGACCGATCAAGTTCCCCAGCGGCACGCGCACGTTGTCGTAGGAAACGGCATGAGTGGGGGAGCCGCGCAAACCCATCTTCTTTTCGGCGGGGTGAATGGTGAGACCTTTTGAATCGGTGGAGACAAGGATCATACTCAACGACTTCGAACCGCCTTTGGGGTCGGTGCGGACAAGGGTGATGATGTACTCCGCGATGCTGGCGTTGGTGTTCCACATCTTCGCGCCGTTGATGACCCACTCGCTGCCGTCCTTTTCGGCGCGGGTGGTCACGCCGCCCTGAATGTCGGAACCGGCTCCGGGTTCGGTGAGAGCCAACGCCCCGAGTTTGTTCCTGCCGCTGGCAACGATGGGCAGCCATTTCTTCTTCAACTCTTCGCTGCCGTAGAGAGCGATCGGCGCGGTACCCAGCCCGTTATGCGCGGTGAACGCCAGGGCCGTCGAGCCGCAGCCCCAGCCGAGTTCCTCCATGGCGATGACGTTCGAGATCATATCCACGTTCGAGCCGCCGTACTCCTCGGGGATGCTCATGCCGGTCAGTCCCACTGGTCCCGCCTTGCGAAACGCCTCCCAGTTGAATTCCTCTTTTTCATCCACTTCGCGGGCTTTGGGTCTTAACTCCTTTTCCGCATATTCATGGACGATCTTCTTCCATATCTTTTGTTCTTCATTCAGGTCGAAATCCATTATTACTCCTCGTTGAATTTTTCAAAAAGAATTTTTGCCTGTTTTATTTTTTCTCCGGGTACAAAGACCCGCACCAGCCATTCGTATTTCATTTTATCCATCACGCGCCCCAGCAAATTATAAAAAATACCGTCCACATTATACTGACGATTAATTGGCGGACGCCGATGCGGGTCGGCTTCCAGCCCACGGCGGGCTTGAAAATACCCCACAGCGTTTCGAGCCACTGGATCAGAAACGGGATGAAGACGAAGGTTGGGATGAGGGCTGCCCAGCCCAGCATGATGGTCAACCCCAGGTTGAAGGATGTGTACAACAAAGCCCGCCTGCCCAGACGGAGCCAATCGCTTCTTCCCTGACCTCGCGCCTGCTCCGGCGATATGTCCCTTTGACCCAGCCGGAGGTAGGCGTACACGATACTTGCCGCCGATTGAAGCCAGCAAAACAGCCACAACCACCAACCGGCTGGATGATACTGCCCGATACCGACCCAATACGCCGCTGGCACGGTCAGCGCGAGGACGCCCGTGGCGATGACTTCAACGCCCGCCTGCCTGCGCTCGGCGCGTTTGCTCACCAGCCACAAATGCCAGGCAAAGACGGGTATCCCTGGCGCGGCGAGATAGAGGACGTAGCCGAAGCCTTCGAGGATAAGCCCGGTCAATGCCAGGGCTGAGATTAAGCCATAGATCAGAGTCCAGAACCGGGCGGCGGGAAGATCCGCAGCGGAGCGCCGTCTGCTCAGGGATTTGACCGCCACCGTCAGCGGCTGGCGAATCAAGAAGGCAGACATCGCCGCGATGAACAGGTTGAACGCGGCGTAATTGAAATTGCCGCCCGCAAAGAAGCCGACCAGCAGAGGGCTGAAAATAAAGACCCATGAGCCGTGATCCTGCGGCAGGGCGATCTGACGTTTGAAATAATTTCGCATCGCCGCAAGGATACAGGAAAAAGATGCCGCACGCAAGTGGGTATAATTGACCTTATCGGTAACAAGGAAAACGTCCCGCAGGTTTGCGTTTTGCATTTGAGTCGCGTCAAAAAAACCTTCAGGACGGTGATTTCCGATGGAGCCTAATGAGAAAACACAGGAGAGATTTGCATGTCAAAAAAGAAACTGGTCAAGAAAAAAGAACAAGCCGTGACAATGGAGCGCTATATTCAATACGCCGCGGGTGGGGTGGTGCTGTTGGTGCTTGGGTTTTTTGCCTGGCAATATGCCCCGAAGCAGGGCGCGGTCGAACAGACTTCGCTGGTCTGCGAACAGTTTGCAGGCATCCGCGCCGCCGACCAGTACGAATCCGCGCCGCCGATGGCGGTGGATGCGAATACGAACTATTTTGCGAACTTCACCATGGAGAACGGCGGGACCTTCAAGGCGCAGCTTTACCCCGATAAGGCGCCGATCACGGTCAATAGTTTTGTCTTTCTATCCTGCCAGGGATTCTTCGAGGGTTTGACCTTTCACCGCGTGCTGGAAGGCTTCATGGCGCAGGGCGGCGACCCGACCGGCACGGGCATGGGCGGACCCGGCTACCAATTCGTCAACGAAGACAGCGACCTGGTCTTCGACAAGGCGGGCGTGCTGGCGATGGCGAACTCGGGACGCGATACGAACGGAAGCCAGTTCTTCATCACCTTCGATACGCAGGATTTCCTGAACGGCAACTACACCATCTTCGGTCAGGTGGTCGAAGGCATGGATGTGGTGAATGGCATCACCCGCCGCGACCCGGACCAGGCTCCCGCGTTCGAGGGCGACAAGATCATTTCGATTGTGATCTCGGAAGAATAATAAAAACCCATAAGAGCTTATTAACCACGAAGGACACGAAGTACATAAAGGGTGAGGGATTTCTTTTTTTCTTCGTGACCTTTGTGTACTTTGTGTTAAAAAAAGGAGAGATCCATGCCCGAACGGACCTCACGCAATGAAACGCACGGGTGCATCGTGTGCGGAAAACTGCATCAACTCCTGGTTGTCTATGAAGCGGATGGGCGTTTGTTCGATTTCAAGGTGATGAGCGAGGGCGGGCGGAAGGCGGCGCACCCGACCCGTCCGCTGGCGGCGTGCGAAAAACATACAGCCGCCGAAGTGGAGGCGGCTGTAAAACGCGTGTATGGGGAGCGGGAGGAGGAGGATTGATGGAAGGGAGTCTGACATCTCCTGATGTTGGGCTTATGCCTTCCAGTCGCTGAGTCTTTCGCCGAGTTTGGCGATGCGTTCGCGCAGGAGCACCGCGCCCACGCCGAGCATCAGCAGCGCGATCCCTGTGCAGCCGATCAGGAAGATCGTGCCGACGTCTTTCAAGGCGCTGTATGCCACGGTGACGACTCCCAGCGCGACAAAGCCGATGGGGAAGAAGGTTAGGCTGCGCGAGCGGATGACAATGCCGTATACCAGGATGACCAGCGATTGAATGAAGAGCAGGAAGAAATAATTGAGGTCGTTCCTGTTGATCATTTCGATGTAGGTCGTTCCGAGCAGGACGAATTGCGAGAACATGCCCATGATGAATGTGCCGGTTTTGCCCTCGGCGCGGGTCAGCAGGTAGTGCTGAATCAAACCGAACAGGGCTGTGCCGATGGAGAAGAACTGCGGTTCGTCCACGTTTATTTCAAAGAGGATGATGAAGTACGCCAGCAGGTACAGCCCGTTTGCCGGGAATGCCAGCCAGGCGTTTCGTTTTGAGAATGCTTCGAACGCCCAGAGCGTGGCGGCGATTGCCACGGGAATGGA
>JACPVD010000306.1 GCA_016191895.1 Chloroflexota bacterium
AAATATCCGCGGCATTGTGCGCAACAATATCGTCAAGGACGTCCCATATTCGGGGATCGGCCTGTATGCCGCGCAAAACGCGCAAGTGGTGAACAACACCATTATCAACGCCGCCCGGGTTGGACATAGCCCCATCTATTTTGGCGTTACCTTTCAAGACTGGGACCCTGCCGCTGCAAGGCCGCCGTCTGTGAATCCGATCATTCGAAACAATCTCATATCGCAATCTTCCTCACTGCCTGCTGAATGTATCTTCATCCGCTATTCCGACGAATTGGGCGGACTCTCCGGCCTGAGCGGCAACCCGACAATGAATAACAACCTGTATTTTCATTCCGGCGCTCCGTGTGTGTTCACCGATCGCAGACCCGGCAGTTTGCTGGAGGCGGGGACATTTGCGCAATGGCAGTCACATGTCAACGGGGAGGCCAACAGCCTGACCGGCGATCCTTTGCTCGCGGCCAATGCAAGTCTGTCTGTCGGCAGCCCGGCCATTGATTCGGGAAATGGCGCATCCTGCCCGGCAGTGGATCAACTTGGAGTTGCCCGTCCACAGGATGGAAATGGGGATGGGACTGCCGTTTGCGACATCGGCGCGCTTGAATATTCCACCAGTCTTTTTGGCGATGTGCCGTCCACGCATTGGGCTGCGGAGTTTATCGAGCGGTTGTATAATGCCGGCATTACCGGTGGATGCAGTTTATCTCCCTTAATGTATTGCCCGAATGCCGCTGTCACGCGCGCGCAAATGGCAATCTTCATTTTGCGCGGCATGCACGGAAGCGCGTATGCGCCACCGCCGGCAACGGGAACCATCTTCACCGATGTGCCCGCCAGTTATTGGGCAGCGGCCTGGGTGGAACAATTCGCCGCCGAAGGAATCACCGGCGGTTGCGGCGGCGGAAATTATTGCCCGGACGCAAATATCACCCGCGCGCAGATGGCAATCTTCCTCTTGCGCGGCGAACATGGAAGCGCATATGTGCCCCCATCAGCGACCGGGACCGTCTTCACAGATGTCCCTCTCGGATCCTTTGCCGCTGATTGGATCGAACAACTCGCCGATGAAGGCGTCACTGCCGGGTGTGGCGGCGGAAATTATTGTCCCAACGCCAACGTCACCCGCGCCGAGATGGCTGTCTTTTTGGTCAGGGCGTTCAGCCTGCCATAAGAAGCGTTTTATAACAAGTCAGACCCTAAAGGTTTTCCAAATTAACAGCGGCCTTTGCAGCAAAGGAAACCTTTAGGGTCTTTGTCATCGAATATCACAGGAGAATCGCATGAAGAACAAATTGTTCGTCCAGCGTTTCATTGCGGCGATTACATTGTCGCTGGTCATGTGTACGAATGCGCCGGTTGTTTCGGCATCCAATCAGCCGCAGACTCAGGCGGAACGAATTTCACATGTGTATAACACGGGAAATCCCACCTTGACCGACATCTGGGTGGATGCGGTAAACGGAAACGATTCCAACAACGGGGCCACACCCGCCACCGCGTTCCGCACCCTGACCGCCGCCTGGAACAGCATCCCCACAACGAATCCACTCTCCCAGGGACGGCGGATCAACCTGCAACCCGGAACCTATACCGAAAGCATGATCCCCAACTATTGGGAAGACCGCTACGGGACGTTCGACGCGCCGATCTTCATCCGCGGCAATGGTTCTTCGCGCGGCGACGTTGTGTTGCAAGGCACGGTCAACATGTACAACGTCCATTACGCTTACTTCGAGAATTTGAGTATTGTCTTCAATGGCGATAACTTTCACTGCGAATTATGCGACCACATTCTGCTGCGAAACATGGTCATGAACGCCGGCGCGCAACAGGCGCAGGAGACGATCAAGATCAATCAGTCGCAATACATATATATCGAGAATAGCGACATCTCCGGCGCGTACGACAACGCCATCGACTTTGTAGCCGTGCAATATGGACATATCCTCAACAATCGGATTCACAACGCCGGGGATTGGTGCGCCTACGCCAAAGGCGGATCCGCCTACCTGCGGGTGGAAGCGAACATAATCTACGATTGCGGCACCGGCGGCTTTACCGCCGGGCAGGGAACGGGATTCCAGTTTATGTCCCCGCCCTGGATTCAATATGAAGCCTATGACATCAAAGTGGTAAATAACGTCATTCATGACACCGAAGGCGCGGGGCTGGGAGTCAATGGCGGGTATGACATTCTCATGGCCTACAACACCATGTATCGGGTGGGAAGCCGCGATCACGTCATCGAAGTGGTATTCGGTATGCGATCCTGCGACGGCCAGCCCGGCGATCCCGGCCGGGAGCGTTGTCAGCAATATCTCAATCAGGGTGGATGGGGAACAACGGTGGTGGATAACGGTTCGAACGCGGTCAATATCCCGAATAGAAACGTGTTCATTTATAACAACATCGTCTACAACCCGGCGGGATATCAAAGCCTGTGGCAGCACTTTGCGATTTACGATTCGCGCGCGAACCCGGCGGGAACCAATGCGCCCAACCCCGCGCGGACGGATACCAACCTGAACATTCGCGGGAATGTCATCTGGAACGGCGGAGCGGGAATGCCTTTGGGCATCGAAGGAAATTCGGACGCCTGCATAGCAAGCAACCCAACCTGCAATGAGACCCAACTGCGGGCGGATAATGCGATCAACACGGTGGAGCCTCTTTTGGTGAATCCATCCGCAGGTGATTTTCACATTAACGGCGCATGGGCTTCGAGCATTAACACATATGCGATTCCTGATTTTGTCTGGGATATTGGCAGTGTGCCGGCCGGTAACAACAGCAATGCTATTCCCGTTGACTTTAATGGCATAGCCCGCGTATCAACCAATCCGCCGGGCGCGTTTTATGGAAGCGGCGCCTCGACCATTTTTTCCGATATATCCGCTGATTATTGGGCCTGGCCATGGATCGAACGTTTATACAATGCCGGCATTACCGGCGGATGCAATTCATCTCCCTTGATGTATTGTCCAGAAGCATCTGTTACGCGCGCGCAGATGGCGATCTTCATTTTGCGCGGCATGCATGGGAGCGCATACGTCCCTCCAACAGCCACGGGCGCGGTCTTTGGGGATGTCCCTGCCGGGGCATTTGCCGCCGATTGGATCGAACAACTTGCGGCGGAGGGAGTCACCGCAGGTTGCGGCGGAGGAAACTACTGTCCCGACGCATCCATTACGCGGGCGCAGATGGCGATCTTCCTCTTGCGCGGCGAACATGGAAGCACGTACACACCTCCCCCCGCAACGGGGACTGTCTTCAGCGATGTTCCGCTCGGCTCCTTCGCCGATGCATGGATCGAGCAACTGGCCGATGAAGGAGTCACCAGCGGATGCGGCGGCGGAAATTATTGTCCCAATGCAAATGTGACCCGCGCCGAAATGGCTGTCTTTTTGGTGAGGGTGTTTGGTTTGCCGTAAGATGCCTTATGTTAATATCTTGCATCTACGGGCTGAATACGATCTGATACGGCATGGTGCCGCCCAGTTGCAACGAGGTCAATTGATCCATGCAGTAAACCAGTTCACCCTCGGCTGAACAGGTATAACTAAAGTTTCCCACACCGTTGGCCGTGTTTCCAACCACAGGGCCATTGCCTTCGAAGGTCAGAACGGCCGTCCACTTTCCGCCCGGATAAGGCATAAATACCAGTGTTGTCTGCAAACTGAATTGGACATAAGCCTGTTCGGCGCTGTATCCCCCGGTCAAAAAACCTTCGCGATGAAATAATTTATCCGGGCTGTCGCCTTTGCATTGGCCACTCATTGCTCCATAATCAGCGCTAATCATGAAGAACCCGGAGCCGACGTCGTTTGGCGCTATGCGCGGCGGCGTGCAGAAATCCACAAGCGAGGTTGGCGATGAGACGCCGTTAAAGATGGCCTGATCCGGGTTGTAATAAAGCTCGGCAGTGGTGAATCGTGCCGGCTCGGCAGTAACAGTAACCGCTGGAATTTCGGGCGGCGTGACAAACTGGGCTACCAAGGTAAGCTTTGCCTGCTCATTTTCATCCACCTCCCCCTCGGGCGATGGAAGGTTGCACGCCAGCATGATGCTCAACGCCAGACAAATAACGAGTAAAAGTTGATTGCGTTTCATAGGTTCCTCCGAATGTATAAAGTGAATCACCCGACGCATGGTTAATGGATAACTTTATTGGATACTATACGCCTCCCCCTGTTTTTTAGCAACTTGTTAAATGGAGTTTGCGATGCTCTTACGCATCGCGCTGCGCCCTCATAAATTTTGTCCGATTACCTTCTCGAAACACACGCTATTTTCAACTTCGGCATACTGCCCGTAATTTGGGATGATTTTATATCCGTTCTTTTTATAGAGCGCGATGGCTTCCGGCTGTTTCTTTCCTGTTTCCAGGATGCGCTTATTGCAGGAAAGTTCAGCCGCCCACGTTTCCAATTCCGATAGCACTTTGCCGGCAATTCCCCCGCCTCTGCTTTCCGGGGACGTGTACATCCGCTTCACTTCCATAATGCCCGGGGAATATTCCTTGATCGCGCCGCAGCCCACTGGGTTTTCATCCTGATAAGCAACGACCGCGTATTTGATCCTGTCGATCTTGTTGAATTGCGCGTAAAACGAATGCTCTTCGCCGTCTCTTTGAGCAAGATCGGCGTCGAGTTTCCTTACGAGATCGATAAAGTCCGGGTTATCCGGGTCGGTTCGTATGATTTTGATCATTTGGAGTTTCAATCCACGCATAAACCATCCATGTTTGGGTCTCGGAAGACCGGAGTCCCGCTGACTTCCGTGATGATTCCGTCGAACGCAACCTTCAATTCCACTACGGACGTCCAATGCGGGCCACAGCCGAAGAATTGATAGGAGTATAGATTAAGCCGGTATCCATCCGCTTCGGAGACGACATGCGTATCCTCGATCTCATTGACCTCATACTTATATGCGGGGTCTTTTTGCAGGTTGTAGTACGCTCCCAGATTTCTCAATGCCAGCGCATAACTCAACGCTTCCTCGGGAGACTCGATCGGGGCATAAATATTCCTGAACTCATCCGCAGTTTTGATGACCACCTGCTGACCATCCCGTAGAATGACATAGCGAAGGTAGGTGGTGAACAAACCGCCGGTGGCATAGATAAATTGTCCCGCCTCTATTTCAGGTTGTGCCTGATCGGGATTGAAATTAATGATGCAAATAGCGATGGGATGGGACGGGTCAAGTCCGCCCAAAAGAGCGGACGGCGATTGGATTTCGTCACATCCCAACACTGCCGCATCCGGGACTGCATTGAAGGTGATGGATAAATTCGGCTGGGGATGATTGATGAAACCCGGTTTGGGCTGGCAGGCTGTCACCACAAAGAGCAAGAGCGCAAGGAGTAGTTTATTTTTCATGATTATCCTTTTTCCAACTATACGCCCGCCCCGGGCTTTTGACAATATCTCCCAAAACGTCCGTTTCCCTCCGTGAGTCCGCTCCAGAGTCCGTTTACAGAACTCTTACACCCCGCATACACCCCGCAAATTCCGCATTTGTTATAATGCCCACCATTAGACCTGACAGGTCTCCGCACAGATACTGATGGTCTGCGAGTTTTCGTGAGACCTGTCAGGTCTGTGTTTGGAGAAAGGATGTCCCACCATGATGCGATTTGACCGATTTACAGAGAGAGCGCAGGAGGCCGCCCAGCGCGCCGCCGAGATCATCCAGCGCTATGGACACAACCAGATAGACACCGAGCACATCCTGCTGGCGCTGATCGAACAGCCCGGCGGAGTGATTCCCCAAATCCTTGAAAAATTAAGCGTCAACCCCGAAGCCCTCACCGAACGGCTCGATGCCACTTTGCGCGCCAGCCCGAAGGCCAATATCTTCGGCGGCGGCGCAGGACAGATTTTCATCACACCCCGCGTCAAGCGCATCATCGACCTTGCCAACGAAGAAGCCAACCGCCTCAAGGATGAATACATCTCCACCGAGCACATCTTCCTCGCCATCCTGACTGAGCGCAACACCCCCGCCGCCCGCATTTTGGAAAGTGCCGGGCTAAGCCGCGACCGTGTCTATGATTCGATTCAAGACCTGCGCGGTGGACAGCGCGTGACCGACCCGCAGGCCGAGACGAAATACCGCACCCTCGAAAAATATTCACGCGACTTAACACAACTTGCGCGCGAAGGCAAACTGGACCCGGTCATTGGCC
>JACPVD010000294.1 GCA_016191895.1 Chloroflexota bacterium
GGTTTGTCACGCCAGTCGTTTTCAAATTGCGAGAGTTTATAAATGAACAAAACCACCGCGAATGCGGCCAGCGGAGTTTCCAGCCCCAACTCGTACACCGTTGTATGAATATAAAGATTGAACGCCCAAAACGAAGCCGCGATCATACCGACCGCATGGGAAAGATTTTTTTTCACCAACCTGTATATTAATATAGCTGTCGCGGCGTTGAACCCCGCCATCACCATCAGCATCACGCGCAGGGGCAGGATTAAATCATAACGGGCAAGGAAAAAGATGGGGATGCAAACGATCATCCAAAGCGGATGGTATCCGTTCGTTGGGTTGATTCCATCGAAGGTGGAGCCGTGTCCCTCGGTGATGTTCTGCGCAACCTTGAAATAGTAGTAGGCGTCGTCGCGCGTGAACCACGCATTGGGAAAGTTGTACGCGTCGGAGAATGCCGCATACAGATGAATGACTAAAATAACCGCAATCAGCAGGGCTTCGAATAAGGAAAATCGTTTAAGAAATTTCATTTATGGAATATCGAGCATGATCTTTCCGAAATTTTCGCCAAGCCACAGACGTTCCTGTGCCGATGTAGCATCCTTCAATGGAAATGTTTTATCGATCACGGGTTTGAGTTTCCCCGCCACAACCAGATCCATCACTTCGGTAAAGTCGGCGAGCGTGCTCATGGTCGAGCCGATGATGGAAAGATGTTTTGCGAAAATATAACGGTTATCGATTTCAAAGCGCGGCGCGCCGCTGTTGCCAACCGTCAGCAGGCGACCGCCCTTTCGCAAGGCTCGCAGGCTCAACGGGAAGGTTGTTCCGACATTGTCCACGATCACATCCACGCCGCGTTTTTGCGTCGCGAGGTAAATCGCCTTCGACCAATCCTCTTCCTTCGACCTGTCGATGAGGATATCCGCGCCCAATGATTCAGCGTCGGATAATTTCTTCGCATTCGATCCGACAACGACCACGCGCGCGCCGAGATATTTCGCGACCTGGATGCTGGCCGAATTCACGCCTCCCCCCGCGCCGACAATTGCCACCGTTTCCCCGGCCTTGATCTTCCCTCGTTTGACCATCGAATGCCATGCGGTCTGGTACACCAACGCTGCCGCAGCCGCCGCGTGAAAATCGAAGTCATTTGGCAGTTTATAAAGTTGACGCGCAGGCAGGCAGATGTATTCCGCGTACGTTCCGCGAACCGTTTCGCCGAGCAGATGCCAGTGAAGGCACATGTTATCCTGTTTGTTTAAACAAAATTCGCAGTTGCCGCATCCAAGATTCGCGTTGATGGCAACGCGATCGCCGACCCTCACTCCCGGCCCCTCTCCCTCGGGGAGAGGAGAGCCAAGACCTGCAACTTCGCCCGCGCCGTCCGCGCCGTTGATGTGGGGGAGATCCAGTTTCAGGCCGGGCCAGCCGTTGCGCACCATCACGTCCATGCGATTCAACGCCGCGGCGCGCAAACGGACGAGGACTTCGCCGGCTTTGGGTTCGGGCGCGGGGAAGTCTGTGTATTCAAGGACTTCCGCTCCGCCGTGTTTGTGGAAGAGGGTGGTTTTCATTGGTTCATTGTTTCATTATTTTTTTTTAACGCAAAGACGCCAGGTCGCAAAGAAATATTTCATGGCGTCTTTGGGTTTTTGCGTCTTCGCGTTAAATCTTTCGTAAAGCGACTCTTTATTTGATTCCCAATTCACTGCGAGAAATAACAAGGCGTTGAATCTCGCTCGTGCCTTCGTAAATTTCCGTGATCTTCGCATCGCGGAAGTATCGCTCAACGGGCAGTTCCCTGCTGTAGCCCATGCCGCCGTGAATTTGGACAGCCTGGTGCGCAACGTACATCGATGTTTCCGACGCGAACAACTTCGCCATCGACGCTTCCAGCGAATACCGTCCGCCGCTTTGCTTGGATTGTTCCTTTGCGATGGCCGCGTTGTAGATCAACAATCGTGAGGCTTCGATGCGCGTCTTCATATCCGCGATCTTGAATCCCGTTCCTTGAAACGCCCCGATCGGCTGTCCAAACGCCTCTCGTTGGCCGGCATATTGTCTCGCCGCTTCATAGGCCGCTTCTGCAATCCCAAGCGCCTGCGCCGCGATGCCGATGCGCCCCGCGTCCAATACGGTCATGGCGATCTTGAAGCCTTCGCCTTCCTCCCCGATTCGATTCTCGGCAGGCACACGGCAATCCTCGAAGATCAATTCACTCGTCGCCGAAGCACGGATGCCTAGTTTTGGTTCCTTCTTCCCGCGCGTGAGTCCTTTCGACTTTCCATCCACAATGAAGGCGCTGACACCCTTTTGCTTCTTCTCCGGGTCGGTCATCATGAATACGACGAAGTAATCTGCCACCGGGCCGCTGGTGACCCACGACTTGCGTCCGTTCAACACGTAGGAGTCGCCGTCGCGCGTGGCGCGGCTTTTCATCGAGCCGGCGTCCGATCCGCTTTGGGGTTCGGTCAATGAATACGCTCCAATGGCCTTCCCCGAGGCGATCGGCATGACGAATTTTTTCTTCTGATCCTCTGTGCCGAATTTCAAAATGCCGTGACAATACAATGAACTGTTTACGGACATGATCACGCCATGGGAGGCGTCTACTTTGCAGATTTCCTCGAGAGCAAGCACATACGCCAGCGCGTCCATGCCGGAGCCGCCATAAGTCTCCGGGATTTCGATTCCCATGAAGCCGAGGTCGCCCATCTTTTTGATCGTGGCGTAGGGAAAGTCGCCGCTTTCATCGAATTCAGCGGCGATGGGGGCGATCTCCTTTTGGGCGAAATCACGCGCGGCATCGCGAATCATTTTATGTTCATCGGTGAGAGGGTAAATGGGGAGGTTGGTCATTTTGGTGTCTCCGGGAGATGGGATGAACGGGATTATACCGCCTGAGGGCATCGCTTGTCATAATCGGAAATGAATGATTGACTTCCCTAATCCCTTCAATATAATTACAAAATCAAGGTAGCCGGCAACGAAATACAGGCAGTGGTGTACCATAGTCACCTTGAAAGGAGGCGCGCAGAAGGAATTTTACATAAAATAACGTTTGCTTTACCGATTTCAACCAACTGAATAAGGAGAGAGTAATGAAAAAGATTACGTTTAACTTGCTGGCTTTGTTCGCATTGACCAGCCTTGTTCTGTCGGCTTGTGGAGGCGCCGCCACTGAAAAACCTGCCGCTACAGAAGAAGCCCCGATGGCCACTGAATCGCCGGCTGCCACCGAAGCCCCCATGGCTACGGAAGCGCCTTCCACCGAACTCGAAGGCGAGTTGTCCATCGTTGCGTGGGCTGGTTACATTGAGCGCGGAGAGACCGTTCCCGACTACGACTGGGTGACCAGTTTCGAAGCGGCTACCGGTTGTATGATCACCGTGAAGACCGCCGCAACCTCCGATGAAATGGTCGCCTTGATGAACGAGGGCGGATTTGATCTCGTCACCGCTTCCGGCGACGCTTCGAACCGCCTGATCTCCGGCGGACGCGTCCAACCGATCGATATTTCCCGCATCCCCAGTTACTCGAAGATCGACGAGCGCCTGCAGAACGCCCCCTGGCATACCGTGGACGGCGTTCACTATGGCGTTCCGTATTCTTCCGGCGCGAACATTTTAATGTACAACACCGACGTCTTCGGCGACACCCCGCCCACCAGTTGGAGTGTTGTGTTCGAAGAAACCACCCTGCCCGACGGCGAATCCAACAAAGGTCGCGTTCAGGCTTACGATGGTCCCATCTACATTGCTGATGCCGCTCTCTACCTTATGAGCACGAAACCCGAACTCGGCATTACCGATCCATATGCCCTGACCCGCGATCAATTCAACGCCGCGCTCGATCTTCTCCGCCAGCAACGCGCGCTTATCAACCGCTACTGGCATGATGCGTTCATTCAGATGGACGACTTCACGAATGAAGGCGTTGCCGCCTCCAGCTCCTGGCCCTTCCAGGCGAACTACATGAAGTTCGTTGAAAGCAAGCCGATCGACAAGGTTTTCCCTGTGGAAGGCTCGACCGGTTGGGCAGACTCCACCATGCTCCACGTTGACTCCGACTCGGTCAACTGCGCATACGCGTGGATGGAACATTCGCTTGATCCCAAAGTTCAGGGCGATCTCGCCGCCTGGTTCAGCAACATCCCCGTGCGTCTCGATGCCTGTGAAGGCAATGCACTGCTTGGGCCGGATGGCTGCAAGAACAACGGCGCCGACAGCTTTGGCGATATCAAATGGTGGCGCACCCCCACTTCCACCTGCACGGATGGAAGCAAAGAATGTGTTCCCTACCACGAATGGGTCACAAACTACGTCGCTGTCATCGGCGGACGTTAATCCGATTGATTGAAAATGTCCGGCGGGATTTTGTCCCGCCGGACATCCTATTTTTATAAATTGCGAAGAAGAGTCGCTTATGAATAAATCATCCACTCCCGCCATTCGGTTTGACAAGGTCAGTCGTCATTTTGGAGACGTAAAAGCCGTCGATCAAGTCGACCTGGAAATTCAGGACGGCGAATTTTTCTCCATGCTTGGACCTTCCGGTTCCGGCAAGACAACCTGTCTGCGAATGCTCGCCGGGTTCGACAGGCCAACATCCGGACAGATTCATTTATATGGACAGGAAGTTTCAAGCCTGCCCCCGTATGAGCGCGATGTCAACACTGTGTTTCAGGATTACGCCCTCTTCCCGCATATGAACGTGGGGGATAACATTGCCTACGGGTTGATGGTGAAAAAGGTGGCGAAGGACGAACGCAATAAACGGGTGGATGAAATGCTCGACCTTGTGCAACTCTCCGGTTTTATCGGGCGGAAGCCCTTGCAACTTTCCGGCGGACAACGACAACGGGTCGCGCTTGCCCGCGCCTTGATCAACCATCCCAAAGTGTTGCTTCTCGATGAACCCCTCGGCGCGCTGGATCTAAAACTGCGCCAGCAAATGCAGGTGGAATTAAAGGCCATTCAAAAGCGCGTTGGCATCACCTTCATCTTTGTCACGCACGATCAGGAGGAGGCCATCACCATGAGCGACCGCATCGCGGTCTTCAATCAGGGACGAATCGAACAGATCGGCGCCCCGTCTGAAATTTATGAAAAGCCCGCTTCCGCATTTGTGGCTGGTTTTGTCGGCGTTTCGAATCTTGTCAGCGGCGATGTCGCAAAACAACTCACCGGCCAACCTCAAACCTTCTCCATCCGCCCGGAGAAAATCTACATGAACCCTGCGAACACAACGCGCGGCGCGGATATGATCTCGGTCGATGGCACCGTGCGCGATGTCGTTTACCTTGGTTTGTATACGCGTTATCTCGTCGAAATTCAAGGCGGAATTGACCTTGTGGTTGTGGAGCAGAACCTGAAAACCACCTCGATGGATGTGCTTTCTACAAAGGGACAAAAAGTAAATCTTGCCTGGCACAAAGATCACATCAGCCGCATGGGAGCGTAGTATGTTCAATCGAATCTCCACGTACTTTTACCGGCGGCCAAAACTGACTCTTGCCTTGTTTCTTGTTCCGCCGTTGCTTTACATGGTGGTTGTTTATATCGGCTCGTTGTTTGCATTGCTGGTCAATAGTTTTTATTCGATCGACGATTTTACCGGGATGATCATTCGCGAGTTCACCCTGCGCACCTATGGGCAGATATTCACCCCGGCCAACCGCGAGATTTTTACCCGCACCGCAACCATGGCCGCGGCTGTCACCGTAATGGACGCGATCATCGCCTTCCCGCTTGCTTATTACATCGCCAAATTCGCCTCGTCCCGCCTGAAGACATGGCTCATCATCGGCGTCACCATTCCTCTTTGGTCGAGTTACATCGTCCGCGTGTATGCGTGGAAATTGATTCTTGCCAAAGAAGGTATCCTCACCTGGTTCATTGACCAACTGCGTCTCACCGCCGCGCTGGATTGGTTGTTGAGTTTTGAATCCATCGGCGGCTCCTCGCTCTCCATTTCGCCCATCGGCACATTCATTGTATTTGCCTACATCTGGCTTCCTTACATGATCATCCCAATTCAAGCCTCACTGGAACGCGTGCCCGGCTCGCTGATCGAAGCCTCCAGTGACCTTGGCGCAAAACCCGCGCAGACCTTTCGTTCGGTCATCCTGCCTCTCGCCTTTCCGGGCGTAATTGCCGGCTCCATCTTTACCTTCTCGCTGACCCTCGGCGATTACATCGTTCCGCTCGCTGTAGGCAACTCGAAATTTTTTATCGGTCAGGCGGTTTACTCTTATCAAGGAACAGCAGGCAACATTCCACTCGCCGCCGCCATGACGATGGGCCCGGTCGTCATCATGGTCGTCTAC
>JACPVD010000298.1 GCA_016191895.1 Chloroflexota bacterium
GACGCCACTGGCCATGCCTATATCCAGTCATGGCTGGGCGTACCCATCATCGTAAACGACAATGTGATCGGCGCGGTGAACGTGCAAAGTTACAAGAAACACGCTTTCAACAACGAAGACCAGCGCCTCCTGCAAACCATCGCCATGAACATGGGCGCGGCCATCGAAAACGCGCGCCTGTTCGATGAAACCCAGCGCCTCTTGAAGGAAACTGAACAGCGCAATGCGGAACTGGCCGTGATCAATTCCGTGCAAAACGCGCTTGCCAGCAAAATGGATATCCAGGCGATTTATCACGAACTGGGCGAGCAACTGCATGCCATCTTTAACGTGGAAGCGGTCGCCATCTACACCGCGAACCTTTCCACGCAGATCATGACCTACGAATACGCTTTCGAGAGAAACCAACTGTGGTCGCCAAAGCCGCGCCCGCTCAACGGACTGCACAAGCACATCATCAATCACATCCTTGAGACAAAAAAACCGTTCGTGTGCAACGAAAATTTCCCCGCGCTGGCGGCGCAATTCAGCGATTATCAGGCTTCACGCGGCGCCATGCCCCAGGCGCTCATCGCCATTCCCATCATCGAAAGCGAAAATGCCATCACAGGCATCTCGCTTCAAAGCATGGAAGCCGAAAATTTCTTTACCGAACCGAAGATCCGCCTGCTCCAAACCCTCTCCAATGCGATGAGCATCGCGCTCGAAAACGCCCGCCTGTTCGACGAAGCCAACCGCCGCGCAAGGGAAAGCCTTGTTCTCAACGAAGTGGGGCGCGATGTATCTTCCACGCTCGAACTTGGCAATGTCATGGAGAAGATTGCAACGCACGCCCACGACCTGTTATCCGCTTCGACAAGCGCGATCTTTCTCCCCGATGCCGAAGGCAGGTATTTCCGCGCCATTGCCGCAAAAGGCGAGATTGCCCGGGAGATCATGGCCGATACCATCACCACCGGGGAGGGCATCATTGGTTCGCTTGCCCAGTTTGGCAAAGCCGAATTTATCAATGATACAAACAACGATCCGCGTACGCTTCAAATCCCGGATACCCCCATGGAAGATAATGAGCGCCTGATGGTTGCGCCGTTGATCGCATCCGGCAAAGTCAGCGGCATGATGGCAATCTGGCGCACCGGCGGAAAACCGTTCGAGGAAGCCGATCTTGAATTCCTCGAGGAACTCTCCCTGCAGGCCTCCATCGCGATCAAGAACGCGAATTATTTCGACCAGATCAAGCAGCGCGCGGCGGAACTCGCCATCCTTAACAGCGTCAGCGAGGCCATGTCGAAATCGCTGGACGCAAAAACGATGATCTACAACGTGGGCGACAAGATTCGCGACATCTTCGATTCGGAAATCGTCAATATCCTGACATTCGACCAAAGGACCGATACCGTCCACCTGAATTACAGCTACTTCAAAAAATATTACGAGGACGAACCCCCCTGGAAATTAAACGAAGGCGGACTGACCACAAAGATCATCCGCACCGGCCAACCATTGTTGTTGAACAGCGCGGAAGCCATGGTGGAAAACAACGCCGCCGCATACCTTACCGCCACGGTGGACGCGGATGATCCCCAATCGTATCTCGGCGTTCCCATCGTGGCCGGCAGGAAGACGCTTGGCGTCATCGATGTGCAAAGCCTTCACCCCAACGCCTTCGATGAGGAAGACCTGCGCCTGATGCAGACCATTGCCTCCAGCATGGGCGTCGCGCTCGAGAACGCGCGTCTCTTCGATGAAACCCAGCGCCTGCTTCAGGAAACCGCCCAACGCGCCACCGAACTTCAGATTATCAATAGCATTGGGCAGGTGATCAACCAGCAGTTGGACGTTCAAACCATGATCGACCTGGTTGGCAATAAACTGCGCGAGGTGGTCAGTCAGGATAGCATCGGCATCGGGTTATACGATCCCGAACAGCGTTCCATCCACGCCTGCTACGTCTATAAAAAAGATGAGCGGGTGGACGCCAGCAATCCGTTCCCCTTGAATGAACTTACCCTGCAGGCTTCTTTTCAGGGCAAGTCGCTGGTGATCAACAGAAATACACCCGAACGTTGGCAGAAATTCGGGTCGAACATGACCGCCGGCGACCAGATTCCGAAGTCGGTGGTGATGGTTCCGTTTGTCGCCGGGCGGGAACTTATCGGCGGACTCACCATCCAAAACTTCGAGCGCGAAAATGCCTATTCCCCGGCATTCGTCCGTCTGCTGGAAACTGTCGCGGCCAACATGGCGACCGCGATTCAAAACGCGCGCCTATTCAGCGAAACATCGCGCCTGTTGAAGGAAACCGAGCAGCGCGCCGCCGAACTGGAAGCCATTCGCCGCACCAGCCTGAGCATCACTTCCAGCCTGAATTACGAAGACGTTCTCAATGTGATTCTCAAAGACACGTTCGACCTATTCGCCGATACCAATAGGGTGCATGTGTTCACCTACAAGGCCGAGGATGATCTGCTTGAATTTGGCGCGGCCTACGACGCAACCGGCAAAAAGGAGAACCCCTTCAACGCGCCGCGCCGTGCGGGACTCACCTATTCCGTTATCGTCAGCGGTGGGCCGGTCATCATCGAAGACATGTCCGTTCATCCCTTCTACGAAAACCTCAAACTGGTGAATGGCTCGATCATCGGCATGCCGTTGAAGATCGGAAGCCGTATTGTGGGCGTGATGAATCTTTCGTTCCATCAGAAACGAAAATTCAAAAACGAGGAACTGCGCGTCCTGCAATTGCTGGCCGACCAGGCCGCCGTCGCCATCGAAAACGCGCGTCTCTTCAAGGAGACCCAGCAGCGCGCCGCCGAACTTGCCACCATCAACACCGTCAGCGCGGCCATGGCCGGCGAATTGGATCTCTCTGCCCTGATCAACCTGGTAGGCGAACAAATCCGGGCCGTATTCAACGCCGAACTCGCCTACGTGGCGCTTCTCGACGAAGTTACCGACACGATCACCTTTCCCTATTGCTACGGCGAAACTCTTGAACCGCGCCCATTGGGATACGGTCTCACCAGCAAGATCATCGAAGCCGGCGAACCCATGCGTATCAACCAGGATGTGTCCAAACGCCGCGCGGAAATGGGGCTTTCGAGCATCGACATATTGGCGCTCTCCTATCTGGGTGTTCCCATTTTCGCGGGTAGCAAGGCCATCGGAGTGGTGTGCGTGCAAAGCACATCGAAAGAAAACGCTTTTACAGAAAACGACCAGCGCCTGCTCAGCACCATTGCTGCCAACGTGGGTGTGGCCCTGCGAAATGCGCAACTCTTCCGCGAAATGCAGGAAGCGCGCTCCGCCGCCGAAGCTGCAAACGAAGCCAAGAGCGTGTTCCTCGCCACCATGAGTCACGAGATTCGCACCCCCATGAACGCTGTGATCGGCATGAGCGGCCTCCTGCTTGATACCCAACTCACAAACGAACAGCGCGATTACGCCGAAACCATCCGCAACTCCGGCGATGCCTTGCTGACCATCATCAACGACATTCTCGATTTCTCCAAGATCGAAGCCGGACGAATGGACATCGAATCGCGGCCCTTCGACCTGCGCGAATGCGTCGAATCTGCGCTGGACCTGGTAACTGCGCGGGCCTTCGAGAAGCATATCGACACCGCCTACCTCTTCGAAGGCCATGTGCCGCGCGCGATCCGCAGCGACGTGACCCGCCTGCGCCAGATCATCATCAACCTGCTGAGCAACGCCGTGAAGTTCACCGAGAAGGGCGAGGTGGTGCTTACGGTTGCTTCACGTCCCGCGCCGCAGAATAACAAGAAAGTGGAAATCACCTTCTCCGTTCGCGATACAGGCATCGGCCTGTCACCCGACAGCCGCGAACGACTCTTCCAATCGTTCACGCAGGCCGATTCATCCACCACCCGGAAATACGGCGGAACCGGCCTCGGCCTTGCCATCAGCAAACGCCTTGCGGAATTGATGGGCGGAACTATGTGGGCTGAAAGCGATGGGCCGGGCAAAGGCTCCACGTTCACATTTACCATTACTGCCGCGCTTGCAGAATCGTATCCGCTTGCCCAGCGCGAAGTTGCGGGCGCGCAACCCGAATTGCAAGGCAAGCGTATTCTCATTGTGGATGATAATGCCACGAACCGCCTCATTCTCAACCTGCAAACCGCAAAATGGGGCATGGAAGCGCTGGATACCGAATCGCCGAAAGAAGTCCTGCGCTGGCTGGAGGAAGGCAAAACCTTCGACATCGCCATCCTCGACATGCATATGCCTGAAATGGACGGCCTAATGCTGGCCAGGGAAATCCGCAAAACCGGGGCGAAGTTTCCACTGGTGTTATTCAGTTCGCTCGGCAGGCGCGAGGCAGATGACAGGGATAATCTTTTCGCCGCCTATCTCACCAAACCCATCAAACAGTCCCAATTATTCGATACGCTGGCGGGATTCTTCGTAACATACAAAGATCAAGAGGATAGAGCAAGACCAGCCGACCGCGTTAAACTCGACCCCGAGCTTGCCTCGCGGCATCCACTGCGGATTTTGCTGGCCGAAGATAATGTTGTAAACCAGAAACTTGCGTTACGATTGCTGGAGCAAATGGGCTATCGCGCCGACGTGGCGGCAAACGGGCTGGAAGCCGTGCAGGCTGTGGAACAACGCCCCTATGACGTGATTCTGATGGATATTCAAATGCCCGAACTGGACGGGCTGGATGCCACGCGACGAATCGTGACCGCGCAGCCGGATACCCATCCGCGCATCATCGGCCTGACCGCCAACGCCATGCAGGGCGACCGCGAAATGTGCCTGGCGGCCGGCATGAACGACTACATTCCCAAACCCATCCGTGTGGGCGAACTCGTCGAAGCCCTGCTTAAAGCCGAAAAAATGGAGAGATAATTTATGACATCTTCAATCGATATGAATACCTTTAATATGCTCAAGGAATCGACGGGCGCAGACTTCATCAATGAATTGATCGAAGCTTTTCTCGACGATGCCCCCACTCTTCTGACGCAGATGCGCGAAGCAATCGCTGCCCGCGACGCCGAATTGTTTCGCCGCGCCGCGCACTCGATGAAATCCAACGCGGCCACCTTCGGCGCCATGGACCTTTCGGCGCTGGCAAAGGAACTGGAAGTCCTCGGGCGGGAAAAAAATCTCGAAATCGGAAACAGGCTCGACGTCATGGATGAAGCGTTTCGTCAGGTGGAGAGCCAATTGAACGCGTTGAAAGTCTAAAAGGAAATTCAAATGGTCACATCTTCCAATCCCGCAAAACTGCTCGTGGTCGACGATAACAAGGTCAACCGCATGGTGCTTTCGCACAGCCTCGAACAACAGGGGCATGTGGTGGAGATCGCGGAAAACGGCCAGGA
>JACPVD010000299.1 GCA_016191895.1 Chloroflexota bacterium
AGGTTGCCCGTCGGTTCATCCGCGATGACGATGGGAGGGTCGTTTGCGAGGGCGCGGGCGATCGCCACGCGTTGCTGCTGTCCGCCGGAGAGGGCGGTGGGAAGTTTGTAAGCGTGATCGGCCAATTCCACCAGTTCGAGCAATTCAAGGGCGCGTTTTTCGCGCTGGCGCATCGGATAGGTGCGGCAGAAGTCCATGGGCAGCATGATGTTTTCGATGACAGAGATCGTCGGCAGGAGTTGGAAGAATTGAAAGACGATTCCCAGATTCTTTCCGCGCCAACGCGCCATGCGGTTTTCGTTCAGCCCATGCACCGCCGTCCCGTTGACGAATACTTCGCCGGAGGTGGGGCGGTCGATGCCGGTGATCATGTTCAATAGGGTCGATTTTCCGCTGCCCGATTTGCCGATGATGCTGACAAACTCGCCGGCCTCGATTTGCAGGTCGACGTTGTCGAGTGCGTGAAAATCTCCGACTGCGGTTTTGTAATATTTATTAACGCCCCGCAGGTCGATGAGTGGGCGGTTGCTTTCGGTATCGTTTGTCTTTTGAAAAAATGCCATGTGTGAGTGCCTTTCTTGCGCGGAGGAGCCTGGGATGGTATGCAGATGGTGCGTCGCACCTGCTTCAACAGAAAAATCTAATCGAGCAGATTCGTTTGGTTTATGAGATTCGGTTACCCGTCTGGTGCGACGCACTGCATGTAGCGTAGCCTTTTGCCTATTAATCAGAATCAGGCCCGAGGTCCGGCGCGAAGCGGGGTTTTATTCCGCAAATTTGACGATGGCCGTCATGCCCCAGCGCATGGCGGGGTCTTGATCGGTGAGCAGGACGGTGACTTCGTAAACGATATCGCCCTGATTTTCGGAGAAGCGCTGGCTGATGTAAAGCACAGTGCCTTGCAACTCTACATCGGGAAGTGCGTCCAATGTGACCGTGACGGTCTGGCCTTCGGCGATGTTGACCACGTCGATTTCGGTGAGATCGGTGGTTTTCACAACCCAACTGGAAGTATCTGCAAGGGTGATGACGGGCTGTCCTGAAGCGGCAAATTCGCCGACTTTGAGCGATAGATCGGTAATGACGCCGGAGAAGGGAGCGCGGAGTTCGGCGCTCGCAAGCGCGGCGCGGATGCCGGCTGAATCCTGCGAGAAGGCTGGGTCGTGAAGCGCGGCGTGATCTTTTTGCGCCTGGCTCAGGCGTGAGTTTGCATTTTGCACGGCGGTTTCTAGTTCGAGCCAGAGAATGGCCTTGCGGTAACGCGCCCAGGCATCGTCGAGCGCTTGCTTGTAAATCTTTGCCGTGCCGGTAACCACGCCGCTGTTGCGTTCGGCTTCGGTCTGTGCGAGGCTTCGTTCGCTGAGGTTTTTGTAGGGTTCGAAATCGGCGCGGGCCTTGTTGAGATTCTCGCGCATCGTGTCAACCGCTTCGGACGGGGTCATCCCGTCGAAATAGGAAGGCACGTCGAAATTATCGAGTTTGAATTGCGCGTCGCGCGCTTCCTGGTAGGCGGCGGTGAGTTCCTCTGTGGCTTTGGCTTGCGCGCTTTCAAGGGTTTGCGCCTCGCTCGATTCGATGTGGGCAATGATATCGCCGGCGGCGACGGTATCTCCCTCTTTGAAAAGCACTTCGCTGATGAGGCCGCTTGCATTCAAGGCGAGTTCGGCATAATGAATGGGCTCGAGCCGCCCCTCTGCGATGATGGTATCGTCTGCCTTGACGATTGGAGGCGGGGTGGCTTCCGCGGTGGGGGTGGGCGCTCCGCTGCACGCGGCAAGGGAGATCGCGAGGGTAAGAAAGGCAAGCAGTTTGATCGTTTTCATGGACGGTATTCCTTTATGAATTGTGTTATCCCGCTTGGGATTTTTTCTGGTTTATGTACGGAGTTTGTCAGATTTGGTTGCGGAAAATTGCGGTTGTTTTTTACAGGTTTGCCGGGTGAATTACAAGTGGAATGGATGCAAAATAAGAGCAATAGCCTCTGAATTGACAATTGCTCTTATCCCCACAGGACGCCCATCAGCGATTACTGCATGTGAAAATAAAACAGGAAAAAGTTATCCATGCCCTTTGGGTCTTTCAGTCCATGCGCAAAGAAGGTATCGCCAGGGACCGGGTCAAAAGGGACATTTTCGTTTTTCAACCAGCCGCCGAGCGTGTTTTGCATCACCTGCGGCGTATGCATGGTGGAGATGTGCAACTGATTGGAAAGGGTGATTCGTGTGTCCCTGGTCATTAGTTCCATACGCTGGGCAAAGGCCCTGTCTTTGGCAGATAGCCTGTCTGCGGCCATCTTGCAAACGCCCATGAGCATGTTGTTGTCCATTTTGGCGGGCGTGAAGGCCATCATGTAAATTGTCTTGAGAGTTGGCATGAGTTTCTCCTGTTTGGTAGCGCGGACGCTTGTGCTGAAGATTAGTCGAAGCATCGATCCGCTTTTTCCAGCGGTACAATAGTACCCTGTCAAAACTCGATTTGAGGAAACTAAAAGCGCATCGTATTCCGACCTTCAGCCTGCCTCCGTCCAAGCGGCTTTCGACCCCTGCCCAAGCCCTGACCTTCGTCAACGCCCGCGGCTTTGTCTACTTTTGGCCCATCAAAGGCATCGACCTGCCGTCGTTGTGGACAGCCGTCGCCGGCGACCGCCCCGTAGCCGATAAACACGACGACCCCGGCCACATCACCTGGGGTTGGAAGGATAACGCGCTCGACAAAAAAATCTGGTACTACGCAAAGGTCCTGCGCGGGAAAGCCACGATGATCTCACTGGAGATCGCGCCGTACTTTTATGCGCTCTCTGAAAACTACGGCGCTCCCGAAGAGGATTACCTCATCGCCTATGACGACGGACGATTGACTCAGGCTTCGAAGCAAGTATACGAGGCCCTGCTCGAAAACGGTTCGCAGAACACGCTCGATTTGCGCAAGAAGGCCAAACTGGCTAATGCAAAAGACTCCGAATTCAACAAGGCGCTGGAGCAACTGCAAAGAGATTTCAAGATTCTGCCTGTCGGCGTGTCGCAGGCCGGCGCATGGAAATATTCCCACATCTACGAGATCGTCCCGCGCCATTTTCCTGACCTGCCCGAACAGGCGCGGAGAATCACCGAAGCGCAGGCGCGGACGAAATTGCTTGAATTGTATTTCAACATGGTTGGCGCGGCACAGGTACGGGATGCGACCAAACTGTTTGGCTGGCCCGCCGATGTTGCGAATCGTTCCGTGAATAAATTGATTGATGCAGGTTTGCTTGCGAAAGTCGTTCACCCGAGGCATGCGGGAGAATGGATCGCCCTGCCGAAATTAATGTAAGGTAGAGAGCGTTTCTTAAGTCTAATTCCGAGACAACAAACTGGGGGGTGTTTTGTGGAGAAAATTTCTTTAAGAAACAGTCTCTTAGGGCGTTATCCACCGAAGGAACGGAATCTTTTGGAGGATCGTTACCAGAACGAACGAAACAAGAAATCCAAGCAGGCCAAGCAGGGGGATCATGTACGCCGAATTGCCTGCGGAAAACCACATCCCAACAACCGGGGATTGTTCCAGTAACGCCAGCACAATCACATGCGCAAGATAGATCCCAAAACTGGCGCGGCTGAGCGGCGCAAGGAGTTGATAGGCGCGGTCGTTGACGGGAACTTCACGGAGCAGGACGAACCCAAACGCGGTCATCAGCACGATATTCATGCTTAAGTAGCCGCTGAAATAATCCGATTTGACGAGGGCGTTCAACGCCGCCGAACCCGCGGCAAATATCAGAAACAAA
>JACPVD010000300.1 GCA_016191895.1 Chloroflexota bacterium
GCATCCGTGCTGCGACGAAAAAATACGGAGCGTTGTTGATCGCGGACGAAGTGCAAACGGGTCTCGGCCGGACGGGGAGGCTGTGGGGTGTAGAGCATTGGAATGTCGTCCCCGATATTTTGACCGTCGCCAAATCCCTCGGCGGCGGTGTGATGCCGATCAGCGCAGTGACGACGACGGAGGAGATTTATCACCCGATGATGTACCCCAATCCGTTCATGCACACCACGACGACCGGCGGCGGCGCTCTTGCCTGCTCTGCGGCGATCTCGGCGATCCACGTCACCCTGCGCGAACGATTATGGGAAAAAGCCGCCGAAAAAGGGGAATACCTGATGAAAAATTTAAATAAATTCGCGGCGCAATATCCGCAAATTTATGAGAAAATTACCGGCAAAGGTCTCTTGATCGGTATGCACTTCAAGAATCCAGAGACGGGTTATAAGGTGGCGGCTGGTTTGTTCAAAAGAAACGTCGTCGTGGCTGGGACGTTGACCAGCGCGCAGACCATCCGCATCGAGCCGCCGCTGGTCGTAACATACGAGCAGATGGACGCGCTGCTGGAACGGCTGGAAGATACGTTGAAGGAAATTGCTTTAAGTATTTGAAGACCTGTCAGGTCTTTTGCTAAAGCGCCTAGGATAATGACCATTTATATACTGCATCATACGGCAAGTAACAATACCCGTGAAGACCTGACAGGTCTTTGCCCCAGGAGAAGATAGATGACCAGTGAATTTGCGGTTGAATTGCGCGATGTTGTAAAGCGGTTTATCACGCCTGAAGGAAACGAGTTGAACGCCGTGGATCATGTCACCATGCAGATCAAGAACGGCGAGTTCTTTTCCATGCTCGGTTCGTCAGGGTGCGGGAAGACCACGTCCCTGCGCATGGTGGCGGGTTTCGAGTGGCCCACGGAAGGCGAAGTGTATATCGAGGGAAAAGCCATGGGACACACGCCTCCCTTCCAGCGCAAGGTAAATACGGTCTTTCAGAATTATGCTCTCTTTCAACACCTCACCGTCTACCAAAACCTTGCATTTGGCCTGGAAATGGAAGGCGCGAAAGAGGATGAGATCAAGAAACGCGTCGGCAACGCGCTGGAAATGGTTCAACTGACCGGCATGGACCGCCGTAAGCCGAAGCAACTCTCCGGCGGCCAGCAACAGCGCGTGGCCCTTGCCCGCGCCCTGATCAAGACCCCGGATGTGCTTCTGCTCGATGAGCCGCTCGGCGCGTTGGACTTGAAACTGCGCAAGGAAATGCAACTGGAATTGAAGGCGCTTCAACAGCAGTTGGGAATCACGTTTATCTATGTGACCCACGATCAGGAGGAAGCCCTGACCATGTCTGACCGCATTGCGGTGATGAGCAAGGGCAGGGTGCAACAGATGGGGACACCGGTCGAAGTCTATGAGCGCCCCGCAAACAAATTCGTCGCAGACTTCATCGGGGAGTCGAATTTCCTCGAAGGCAAGGTCAAGTCCATCTCAAAGAAGGAGGCGAGCGTCTTCATCCCCGCGTTGAATGCAGAATTGGCCGCCACGCCCATCTCGGAGGGAATTGTTAAAGGGGAGGATGTCGTTATCAGCGTTCGCCCGGAGAAGGTGCGCGTTGCCGAGAAAGGCGCGATGAATCAAAATATGTTCCGCGGCAAGGTGACGAACACAGTTTACATCGGCGCGGATACGCATGTGTTTGTGGAGTTGCAGGGAGCGAAATTGAAAGTGTGGGAACAAAATCGAATCTCGCGACTCGATCCGAAATCGTTTTATGCTGTGGGGCAGGATGTCTGGCTGATGCTGATGCCCGAAAATTCGCTCGTGTTGAAGAAGGAGTAGCCATGCTTCAGCGACTCCGTGAAAACAAATCCGCGCAGGGTACCCTGCTTGCGCTCCCGACAACTGTCTGGTTGTTCGTGCTGTTGATCATTCCGTTGATTCTTACGCTGGTTGTGAGTTTTGGCAGGCGCAATCCCGATGGGAATGTGATCTATGATTTTACGCTCGATAATTACATCCGCCTGTTTGGCTACAGCACAGATTGCCCCGATGGGCAGGCTTCGTGCTTCGATCCCATCTATGTAAATATTCTCGGGCGTTCGCTGTCGCTGGCGTTCAATACCACGATGTTCGTGATTGCGCTGGCGTATCCGCTGGCGTACTTTATTGCGCGTTCGCATCCAAGGCGGCGGAACATGTACTTGTTCATGGTGTTGATTCCCTTGTGGACGAACTTCGTCATCCGCGTGTATGCATGGATGATGTTGTTACGCAAGGAAGGCGCGATCAACATCATCATCGGCTGGGTGATGAACGCCTTGAACATCCCCTTCGCGCCTCTGGAGATGTTATATACGCCGGGCGCGGTGCTGGTGGGCATGGTGTATGAGTTTCTGCCGTTCATGATCCTGCCGATTTACACGTCGCTGGAAAAGATCGATAACTCGCTTTACGAAGCCGCCGCGGATTTGGGAGCGAATCCCTTCAAAACATTATTGCGGGTGACTCTTCCGCTTTCGATGCCGGGCGTGGTGGCGGGGACGATTCTCGTCTTCATCCCGGTCATGGGCACGTTTATCGTTTCGGATATCCTCGGCGGACGGCAGGTGATTTTGGTCGGCAATTTGATTCAACGCCAGTTTCTCGATGCCCGTGACCCGACCTTCGGTTCCGCCGCGTCGCTGATCTTGATGGTGATGACGTTGATTGTCACATATTTCTATACCCGCAAGTTCGGCTTCGGAGAGGAGATTGTAGTCGCGTGAACCCCTATCGCCGCTCTCCCTTTGTCATTGCCGCCGCGATTTTGGTGTATTTCTTTTTATATGCCCCCATCGTTGGTTTGATTCTGTATTCCTTCAACGCCTCGCGCACGAATGTGACATTTGAAGGTTTTATCCCCGCATTCAGCGAAAACGTAGTCATGGACGGAAGCCTCGTGAAGTCGAGTCCGTGCGGGTTGTTTCACTGGTATTGCGATCTTGCCAAAAACGACGATGTGGCGGAGGCGGCCGGCAATACACTGACCATTGCGATCACCGCCACAATTATTTCGACAGTTATTGGTACGATGGCCGCATTGGCGTTGCAACGATACAACTTCAAGATCAAGCCTTTTTCCCAGTTGTCGCTCTATATTCCCATTGTCATTCCTGAAATTGTCATGGGCATCGGCATTCTGACCTTGTTTAGTCAGTTCTTTGGCTGCGCGAATGAGACCTTCAACTTGGCCGGTGACGCGCGTCTCTCGCTGGGAATTGCCACTGTCACGATGAGTCATATCGCCTTTATGGTTCCGTTCGTCACGCTTGTCGTTCAGGCGCGTTTGCAGGGATTCGATAAATCCTACGAGGAAGCCGCCATGGACCTGGGCGCCAATGAATGGACGACCTTTCGCCGCGTCACCTTTCCCATGATCCTGCCGGGCATCATGTCCGGCGCGTTGCTGGCCTTCACCCTGTCGCTGGATGATTTTGTGATTACATTTTTCACCAACGGCCCGGGCTCCACAACCCTGCCGATCTATGTCTACGGGTTGTTGCGCCGCATCATCACCCCGCAGGTCAATGCCCTTTCGACGGTGTGGATCCTGGTCGTTTTCCTGGCGGTGTTGATGCTCCAAATTCTTCAGAATCGAGAATCCAAATCCCATTCATGATTCAGGTATTCCGCGCGTTACAACCCGCGCGTGCCAAACGATTTCCATATCTTCTAAGGAGGAAGAGATGAACGAAAATAAATTGTTCAAGTTGTTGGGGTTGCTTGTCATTGCAAGCATGGCGTTGACCGCGTGCGGCCTGGGAAGCGGTGCCGGCGCCACCGAACCCCCAGCAGACGGGCCAAAGGTTACATCGACAGGGTACGCCTGTCCCGAAGCCGAGTTCCCCGTGGAAGTGACGTCTACGGAACTCAATATTTTCGTCTGGACGGAATACATCCCCGTTGAAATGATCGAATGCTTTGAGTTGGTCACCGGCATCAGGGTCAATCGCGACGAATATTCCAGCAATGAGGAAATGTATGCCAAAGTATCCGCCGGCGGATCCAACTATGACCTTGTCCAGCCGACCGATTACATTATCGCATTGATGGCCCGCCAGGGATTGTTGCAGGAACTGGATCATTCCAAACTGCCTGTCTTGAAGAACTTCGACCCGAATTACCTCGACTTCGAGTTTGACCCCGGCAACAAATACACCATCCCATACCAGGCTGGTACCGATGCGATTGTGGTCAATACCGGCGCGGTCCAAACGGTCCCGGCCTCCTGGGCCGACTTGTGGAAACCCGAATACGCCGGCAAGATGGTCTTCCTGGATGACTCCCGTGCCACGATCGGCCTTACGCTGCTCACGTTGGGATACGATGTCAACACCAC
>JACPVD010000314.1 GCA_016191895.1 Chloroflexota bacterium
CTCGACCTGATGATGCCCGAAATGGACGGTTGGGAAGTATATCAACAAATGAAGGCCGATTCTGTCATGCGTGACATTCCCGTCATTGTCGTCACGGCACGGGCTCAAAACATCGACAAAGTCCTCGGCCTGCACATTGCAAAGGTCGATGATTACATCGCCAAGCCTTTCGGCCCGCAGGAATTGATGGACAGCGTCGAAAGGATTCTCAATCGTTAAGCCCGACATTATTCTTATTTCAGCAGGACGGCTTCGTCGCCGTCTTGTTTTATGATTGCCATGCCCCACCCCATCATCGTCCACAATTTGACCCAACCGATTCAAGACCCCGCCCACGTTGGATTCTGCGACTCGTTCCTCTGTCGCCTGCGCGGCCTCATGTTCCGCCCGCGCCTCGGGCTAAACGAAGGCCTGCTCCTCGTCGAAAAACGGGATTCGCGCCTCGATACGTCCATTCATATGTTCTTCGTCCCATTCGACCTCGCCGTGTTCTGGATCAACTCCGAAATGACAATCGTGGACAAGGTTATCGCCAAGTCGTGGCGGCCTGCCTACGTTCCCAAGGCGGATGCAAAATACACATTGGAAATTCATCCTGATCGTTACGATGATTATCAAATCGGCGATAAGGTGGAGTTTGCGAACTTGCCTTACGCCACAAGCGCTCATTCATCCCATCAACCGCGCGGGGATACCCTGAAGGGTACGATGTGAACCCCGCGCTACTCCTACAAAGCCGACTGAAGTCGGCTGTACTGATTCAAATGACCAAACGAATTTTTCTTCTTCTCTTCCTGTTTTCATTTTTCATTCTTCCCTTTCAACCGGCGCAGGCGCAAGCGGGCGGGCCTGTTTACGTCGTTCAGCCCGGCGACAGCCTCTCGTCCATTGCCGGGCGATTCAACGTCAGCCTCGCCGACTTGATGGCTGTAAACGGCATCACCGATCCCAATCAGCTCGCCGCCGGACAGCAACTCGTCATCCCTGGGCTTGAGGGCATTACCGGGGTGCTAAACGCCGAGGTGATCAACTTCGGCGACTCGTACCGCAGTCTGCTTCGACGCACGCAGGTTTCACCGGAGTTATTCAGGAAATTAAATCACGTCGTCAGCCCAAGCGAATTTTACGTGGGCGTCAGCATGATCGTCCCAAGCGAAGCGGAGAGGCCATCGTTATCTTCGCGTATTTCACCGGCAACGGGAGAATCTCTGCTGGAAATGGCGGTAAAACAGAATACAGATGTATGGTCATTGGCGCAGTACAACAACCTGCAAGGTTCGTGGGACGGCCTGCCCGGCGACACGCTCTTTGCGCCCGGCGAAGGCAACGGAGAGACGATCACCAACGGCCTGCCGCCGGCCTTCGTCAGCGCGGAGATGCGCGGGCTTCCCCTTAAGCAGGGCGGCACGGGTGTGATCAAAGTGAAAACGCTTCCAAACGTCACGCTTGGCGGGATTTTGGTCGATCATCCATTGCATTTCTTTCCCGTGGAAGATGAAACACAGGTTGCCTTGCAGGGCGTTCATGCGTTGCTTCCTCCGGGCGTATACCCATTGCGGCTGGATGCGACATTGCCCGATGGAAGCAGACAATCCTACGAGCAATTCATTTTGATCGTCTCAGGATATTATCCCGAAGATCCGATTCTTTACGTTGACCCTGCCACGATCGACCCCGCTTCGACGGAACCCGAATTGCAGCAATTGATTCAAGTCACCCTGCCGGCAAACCCAACGCGATTCTGGGTTGGTGATTTTATTTCGCCGGCCAGCGCCTACGCGGAATCCACTTATTTCACATCAAGATATGGAAACCGCCGCACCTATATCGGGCAGGGCACAAATTTAACCATCCCCGGTTTCCACACCGGACTCGACTTCGGTGGCGGGGACGGCCTGCCGATCACGGCCCCGGCTGCAGGTCAGGTGGTATTCGCGGGCCCGCTTACGGTGCGCGGCAACGCGACGATCATCGATCATGGGTGGGGAGTATATAGCGGCTTCTGGCATCAATCTGCAATTCAGGTGCAGGTCGGGCAGATGGTACAACAGAATGAGGTCATCGGACTGGTCGGCGGAACAGGCCGCGTAACGGGAGCGCACCTGCACTGGGAACTGTGGGTGAATGGGATACAGGTGGATCCGCTGGACTGGTTGATCGAAACCTACCCATAGCGCATGCCAAATTCATGGCATAACGCAAAATGGTTGCGCATCATCTTTGTTTATGTTAAACTCGCAAACCATGAACAATACTGTCAGCTTTCTTAAGCAAGGCGATATTTTCTATCAATTCACACCAACCCAACTGGACCTGGTGGCGAATCTCTGCCAGGAAGTTGTGTTCAACGCCGGCGATCTGATTTTTCAAGAAAACAGCGGAAGCAAGGAATTGTACGTGATCGCGCAGGGGGAAGTGGATATCCTGATCAATCGCGGCGCGACGGGAGACTCCGACAAAAAAGAAACCGCCGTGGCAAGGCTTCGCAGGGGGCAATCGTTTGGCGAGGTGGCGCTGGTGGATGAAGGCCTGCGTTCGGCTTCCGCCCGCGCCGCGCAAAAAGATACCCGCCTGCTCATCATCCAGCGCGAAAAACTCATCATGCTCTGCGAGACATATCCACAACTGGGATATCGGCTGATGTATAACCTGGCCGCCGACCTCGCGATGAAAATTCGCAACACCGATTTGCGCATCCGCGAACAGCTTTTATATAAACCCACCGATAAAAAGTAAAAAAATAAAGGGAACACTCAAAAGTTGTTAGAAAAAGGCACAAAGCCGTCGTCCTCGGCGGCGATCCACGGGCAAATCCTTCGCCGGAGACGGCGAAGAGAGCAGGCCACCTAACAACTTTTAGCGCACACAAAATAAAACGGCACTTGACCTGAACAGCAAATCGCCTTATTATTACAACTTAATAAAAATGAAAGGCCGTATTTAGAAGAGGCCCAAAAACGTATGCGGCTTTTTGGCTTTCTCTCATATAACGGCATAATTTCAACCTGCAAAGGAGGTGAGGCTGACACCGAAAGCATTGTCCGCTAATTGTTGTCCACCCGCGTATGCGGGATGTCGAATTCACCTAACACAATTTTGGAGGAGTAAGAAAATGAATAAGCGTTTGCTCGCTTTGCTTTCTGTTTTGGTTCTTGCCAGCATGGTGCTTGTTGCCTGCGGCGGCGGAGATGCCACAGAACCCGCCGCAACAGAACCCGCCGCCACCGAGCCTGCAGCTACTGAACCTGCCGGCCCGATGGGTACTCTCAAGATCGTCTCCAGCCTGCCCATGACTGGTTCATCCCTCACCCAAACCCAGACCATCGTCAACGCGATGCAGTTGCGCCTCGAACAGGCTGATTACAAAGTCTGCGGTGGCTCCTATGAAATCGAATACGAAGCCTGGGATGATGCCTCTGCCGCTCTCGGCAAGTGGGATCCCGCTGTCGAGACCGAAAACGCCAACAAAGCCGCCGCTGACGCCTCGATCGTTGCCTACCTCGGCACGTTCAACTCTGGCGCTGCCAAACTGTCCATTCCGATCTTGAATGCCGCTGGTCCGTTGGTCATGATTTCCCCCGCCAACACCAACCCCGGCCTGACCAAGGCTGACAAAGACCTCCCCGGCGTTACCGACTCCTACTATCCCACCGGCACCCGCTCCTATGTCCGCGTCGTTGCCGCTGATGACATTCAGGGTCAGGTTGCTGCGAACTTCGTGAAGAACGAACTCGGCGCCGCCACCGTTTACATCCTGGACGACCAGGAACTCTACGGTAAGGGCGTTGCGGATGTGTTCGAAAAGACCGCTAATGAAATCGGTCTGACCGTCCTCGGCCATGAAGGTATCGACCCCAAGGCCGCTGACTACAAAGCTCTCATGACCAAGATCTCCACCAGCAACGCCGGTGGACCGCCCGATGCGATTTACGTCGGCATGGTCGTGGACAACAACGCCTCCCAGCTTTTGAAGGATAAGGTCGCAATCATGGGCGATAACGAAACTGTCAAGTTCGTTGGCCCCGATGGCATCCAGACTCAGGCCTTCATCGACGGCGCTGGTGCTGATGTGGCCACTGGCGTGTACGCCTCCGTCGCCGGCGTTCCGTTCTCCGATCTTCCGGCTGCCGGCCAGCAATTCAAGACCGATTACGAAGCCAAGTTCGGCCCGCTCACCGAGCCCTACGCGGTGTACGGTTATGAAACCATGAGCGTGGCTATCCGCGCGATCGAAGATGTCTGCGCCGCGGGTGGCGATCCCACCGATCGCGCCGCCCTCACCGCCGCTGTCTTCGCAATCGCAGACTTCGACGGCGCCCTCGGCACCTGGTCGTTCGACGCCAATGGCGATACCAGCCTCACCGATATGACCTTCTACATCGTTGAAGCAGGCGCTTACAAAGCCATCGGCGTTTTCAAGTAAACCTTACGCACGTTTCGGGGGGCGGCCTTGTGCCGCCCCCCGTCCTTTTTGAACACAGGCAGAAGGACCACCATGGAAACCACCAAGTTCAAATTCAACCTGAGGCGCTTTACCTTTTCCGCACTTATCCTGTACCTTGTTTTTCTTCTTGGGCCAATTGTCGGCCTCGATATTCCGGCGATTGCCGCATCGATCAAGGCTAATCCTCTCCAACTGGTTCAATTCCTTATCATCGGTATTTCCAATGGCGCGATCATTGCGATCATTGCCCTGGGATACACCATGGTGTACGGCATCATCGAGTTGATCAACTTCGCCCACGGCGATGTATACATGATCGGTGTGTTTACCTCCCTGACCGTCCTTTCATTGACAGGCACATTGGAAAGCAAAGATCCGGGCAAAATTATTTTCGGGTTGGTGCTCGCATTGGTTATCGCGGTCGTCTTTTGTGCAATCCTCAATGCGGCCATCGAACGGCTTGCTTATCGACGGCTCCGCAACGCCCCGCGCCTGGCCCCGTTAATTTCCGCAATTGGCATGTCGTTTATTATTGAAAATATCGGCCTGATGTGGGCGGCGCAGGCATGGCTTGTTCCTTCCTTTGGCACAACAGGCGGCGCGTCTCAAAAATCTTTCCCGGACATGCTTGGCATCCTTTTTACCAGCATGGGATGGGACATCAACCTGCTCGCATCCACCGGCATTGCACTCCGTTTTACGATCAAGGACCTGCTCGTCATCATCCTTGCTGTAACACTGATGACCGGCCTGTATTTGTTCGTCCAGCGCACCAAACTCGGCAAAGCCATGCGCGCCACCGCGCAAAACCGCGACGCCGCAAAAATGCTTGGAATCAATATCGATCGCGTCATTTCCGCCACCTTCCTGATTGGCGGCGGGCTGGCCGGCGCAGCCGGCTTGATGGCTGGCTTGTACAACAATACCGCCTGGTGGTTCATGGGTTTTCGCGCAGGCCTGCAGTCGTTTACCGCGGCGGTGCTTGGCGGCATAGGCAACATCACCGGTGGGATGTTGGGCGGGTTTCTCATCGGCCTGCTTGCTTCTTTCAGCGATGGCTATCTCAACGCCCGTTGGACAAACGCGCTCGTATTCGCAACGCTTGTACTGATCCTGCTTTTCCGTCCCACCGGCTTGCTCGGCGAGCAAACGGGACAAAAGGCCTAAGAGGCGCACATGATGAAAATTATCAGACCCGGAATTACCTTCGGTATTATCGGAGGCCTGCTAACCTTTCTATTCGGAGGTTGGTCTGTCGCAGTTATCGGTTGTTTTATGGGGCTTGGACTCGGACTGGGGCTTGCCGGACAATTCGAGCGCAAGAATCCTCTTGAACTTGTCAAATCCGCCCTTCCCACCGCGCTAATCGCGGGCGTGATTCTTGTTCTGCTCAGCCTGTATCAAAGCAGCGTCGTTCAAGAAGCAATTGGAAAGCGCCCGACCGCGGAAGAAATCGTTGCAAAAGGCAACCTGATCGGCTTTTTGGGCGCAGTTGGGTTTTCATTGTTACTCGTTGCCTTGCACAGCCTTCCTGAAAAACAGGAGCAGCAATGGAAGATCGCGGTTTTGGCGCTGGTGGTGATTACCTTTCCATTTGTCGACCAAGCCTCTGAATTGCGCTGGACTTCGCAAATCATCTTCGCCTTGATCTTTGTCATCCTCGGGCTTGGGTTGAACATTGTTGTCGGCTACGCAGGCTTGCTTGACCTGGGGTATGCCGCATTTTTCGCGATCGGGGCCTACACGACAGGCATTCTCTCGTCTCCTGTCCATAACATCCAATGGAATTTCTGGCTCGTGATCTGGATCGCCGCGGCGATGGCCGCCATATGGGGACTTATTTTAGGCGCCCCAACCCTGCCCCTTCGCGGAGATTATCTTGCCATTGTCACGCTTGGCTTTGGCGAGATCGTTCCCGTGCTTTTCAAAAACCTGATCGATGTAACCATCAAAGAACCGCTCACCTGCTGGATTTTGCCGATGTTTGGCGCCAATACCACCTGCATTGTTTTCACGGAACATTTCGACGCAACGCTCGGCGAAAAAGGAATCAGCCCAATCGGGCGGCCAGCCCTTCCATTGATCGCCCATGGGGAACCCGCAGGCGCTGCAATGACAATCAAGATCGTGATCATGCTTGTCGCCATTGCCATCCTCGGCTACTTGTTCTGGAGGGCGTGGTCTTCCGGGAATCGCAAGCCGGGCGTTATGGCCGGCTTCGCCGGCGCGTTGGCCGCCATTTTTATATTTTTCCTGCCCATTCCCCGCACCAATAACACAATCATCGATTCTGTACTTGGAATCATTCAACCCGGCGAATTCGAATCAAGCAGGCCAGTCACCTGGTACTTTCTCATCATCGGGATCATCCTGCTTTCGATCTTCATCATCCGCCGCCTGCGCGACAGCCGACTTGGCCGCGCGTGGATGGCGATTCGCGAAGACGAACTTGCCGCGGCGCAAATGGGAATCGACCCGGTCAAAACCAAACTACTGGCCTTCGCCATGGGCGCCACCTTTTCCGGGTTTGCAGGCGCGTTTTATGCCGCCTACATCCGCGGTATCTTTCCCAGCGTGTTCGATTTCAGCGCGTCGATCATCATCCTGTGCGTGGTTATTCTTGGCGGCATCGGCAATATCAACGGCGTGATCGTCGGAGGCCTTGTACTGATGACCGCAGACCGCCTCTTCCTGCCGGCCTTGAAGGACTTCCTCGCCGCGTTCCTGAAGACCACCATCCTCCCGTCGATCAGCGACCCGGCCGTGCAACTTGCGGTAAAGGATAACGCCAACCCAATCTTATACAGGTTCCTCCTATTCGGGTTGACGCTCGCCATTATGATGGCCGTCCGCCCGGAGGGATTGATTCCCAACGAGCAAATCCGCGCGGAGCTGCATGAAAAAGAGGCCGTCGCTGAAGTCGAGGCTCCCAAATCCAAAAAAGGAAAAAAGGGATAGGAGACTGACATGCCCCTCTTCGAAGCCAAAGCAATTACCATGACCTTCGGCGGCCTGACCGCCGTCAACAAGGTGCATTTCAATATTGAAAAAGGCATGATCGCCAGCGTGATCGGCCCGAACGGCGCAGGCAAAACCACCTTCTTCAACACCATCACCCGCGTCTACACTCCCACGAGCGGCGAAATGACCTTCGATGGCAAGGATCTTGCCGGCCTGCGTCCCTTCGACATCACCGCCCTCGGCATTGCCCGCACCTTTCAAAACATCCGCCTGTTCGCGAATATGTCGGCCATTGAAAATGTGCTGGTCGGCGAACACTGCCGGTTGACATCCAACCTGGTGGGTCAAATTCTTCATACGCCTGCCACCCTGAAAGAAGAAGCGGAGGCCCGCGCCCGCGCACTCGACATGCTCGAATTCGTCGGTTTGCGCCGCAGCGACGCCGACGTGACCGCGAAAAACCTTTCCTACGGCCTCCAGCGCAGGCTTGAAATCGCCCGCGCCCTCGCATCCAAACCCAAACTCCTGCTTTTGGATGAGCCGACCGCCGGCATGAATCCCAACGAAACCATCGACCTGACCAATTTCATCCAGCGTCTGCGCAAGGAACTCGACCTGACCATCCTGTTGATCGAGCACCACATGCGCGTCGTCATGGCGATCTCAGCCCGCGTCTCTGTGCTGGATTACGGCGAAAAGATTGCGGAAGGCACTCCCGCCGAGGTGCAAAAGAACGAACGCGTGATCGAAGCCTATCTCGGCAAAGGCACGTCCACCAAATAACGGGCGAGGACCACAATGCTTGAACTAAAAGATGTCAACACTTACTACGGTAACATTCACGCCCTGAAGGGAATCTCGCTCACCGTCAACGACGGCGAGATCGTCACGCTGATCGGTTCGAACGGTGCGGGCAAAAGCACAACCCTGCGCACCATTCAGGGATTGATCAAGCCGCGCTCCGGTTCGGTTGTGTTGGACGGCGTCGAACTCCAAAAACTTCCCGCGCATGAAGTTGCCACCCTCGGCGTTGCCCAAAGCCCCGAAGGCCGCATGATCTTCCCACGCATGACCGTGTTGGAAAATCTTGAAATGGGCGCGTATGTTCGCAGGGATCTTTCCAGTTTCCAGAACGATCTCGAACATGCCTTTACCCTGTTTCCCCGCTTGAAGGAACGTATTTCGCAAAAAGGCGGAACCCTTTCCGGCGGCGAACAGCAAATGCTTGCCATGGCGCGCGCAATGATGGCGAAACCAAAAATCCTCCTGCTCGACGAGCCCTCCATGGGACTTGCGCCGATCCTGGTCGAATTGATCTTCGACATCATCAAAAAACTAAACCAGGAGGGAACCACCATCCTGCTTGTGGAGCAAAACGCGCTCATGGCGCTCTCCATTGCCCATCGCGGGTATGTTCTCCAAACCGGCGAAGTGGTCCTTGCGGACAAGGCCGAAAAACTGTTGAAAGACCCCATGGTGCAAAAGACCTATCTCGGCGTTGAATAAGCCCTTTTACAGAGTCCAACGTCTCCGGCGTTGGGTGCGAAGCCAGGCAACTTTGCGCTCCCAGAAACCCGTTTTCCGCAATGCGCGAAAGCGGGTTTTTTCTGCACACTATCGCACAAACGCAACAGTCTTGTGGATAATTTGATAAACAGAAAAACGATTTTTTCCTAAACCATGAACCTGCCAACCATAGCAGATATTGTCATCATCGGCGGCGGCGTGATGGGTGCAAGCGCGGCCTATCATCTTGCCCGGCGCGGATTAAAGAATATCGTCCTGCTCGAAAAGGAACCATTCTTCGGGCAGGGCGCCACAGGCCGGTGCGCGGGCGGCGTGCGTTATCAATTCTCCACCGAAGTCAATATCCGGCTTTCGCTGGCAAGCCTGCCGATGTTCGAACGGTTCAAGGACGAGATCGGACAGGATGTGAACTACCGTCCATGCGGGTATCTGATCGTCGCGACAAACCACAAAGATGCCAATACCTTTCTTCGCAATGTCGATTTGCAAAACAGACTCGGCGTGCCAACTCAATTTCTAAGCGGGGATGAAGTTCGGACGCGATTGCCGCTGATGAAATTCGACGATGCCGTCGCGGGCACGTTCAACCAAAAAGACGGCACGGTCGACCCAAACAGCGTGGTGATGGGATATGTCGGCGCGGCGCAACGATTGGGAGTAAAAACCTTTACGGGCGTGGAATTAACCGGGATCGATCTGCGGAGAGACAAGGTCGAAGGTGTGCAAACAAACACCGGCGGAATCAAGACGCGCATGCTGTTGAATGCGGCGGGGCCATGGGCGGGTCAAATCGGACAGATGGCCGGGTCCCGCATCCCGATCCTTCCCGTCCGCCGGCAGATATTCACCACAAACCCGCTGAAGGATATTCCCGATGATTTTCCATTTGTCATTGATTTTGCGCAATCGCTTTATTTTCATCGCGAAGGCGAAGGATTGCTGGTTGGGATGAGCAACCAAAAAGAAACGCCCGGCTTCGATCAAAGCGTGGACGAGAATTTTGAATTGATCAATTTCGAAGCGGCGATTGCGCGAATACCCCTGCTCGAAACGGCGCGGAGGGCTTCGCATTGGGCGGGCTTGTACGAAGTGACGCCCGACGCGCACCCGATCTATGGCGCGACGAATATCACGGGCTTTTATATATGCGCCGGGTTTTCGGGACACGGTTTTATGCATGGGCCGATCTCGGGAAAGTTGATGAGCGAATTTATCCTGGATGGAAAATTTTCCAGCGTGGATGTTTCCATGCTCGACCTGAACCGCTTCGAGGAAGGGCGTTTGATTCGAGAGTACAATGTAGTTTAATTACGCGCTGAGCAGGCGGTTGAGTTTATCGAAACCAAGTCGAAGCGCATCAATGAAGGCATCCTTCGACTATGCTCAGGACGAGCCTTCGACTACGCTCAGGACGAGCATTCGACACGCCCAGGACGGACAACAGTTTATGACATCAGCAGAGATCATCACCATCGGCACGGAAATACTGCTCGGCGAAATCGTGGACACAAACACGCGTCACATCGCCCGAACCTTGCGCGGCCTCGGCGTGGATTTGTATCGCACCATCACCATCGGCGATAACGAAGATCGCATCGCGGGCGCGATTCGCAATTCGATGGAACGCGCGGATATCGTCATCACCACCGGCGGACTCGGCCCCACCGTCGACGATCCCACGCGCGAAGCGGTTGCAAAAGCCGTCGGTGTGGAAACTGAATTCCGCGAAGATCTATGGGAACAGGTGGTGGCGGCCATTTCCCGTTACGGGCGCAAGCCATCGGAGAATCAAAAACGACAGGCCTATGTTCCGAAGGGGTCGATCGGCATTCCAAATCCCGTCGGCACTGCGCCATGCTTCATTGTCGAAACAAATCGCAACGCCGTCCTCGCCCTGCCCGGCGTTCCCAGCGAAATGGAACACATCCTGCACGAGTCGATGATTCCATATTTGCAGAAACGCTTCGACCTCAACGAGGTTATCAAGGTGCGCATTCTCCATTGCGCCGGGCTTGGCGAAGGCATGATCGATGAAAGAATTGCGGATCTTGAATTGTTGAGCAACCCCACGGTCGGCCTCGCCGCGCATACCGGCATTGTGGATGTGCGTATCGCCGCAAAAGCCAAAAATGAAAACGACGCGAACGCCATGATCGCGGAAGTTGAATCGCAGGTGCGCGAGCGGCTTGGCGGCATCGTCTTCGGCGCAGATGAAGACCGGCTCGAAGCCGTCACATTGGATTTGATCGCCAAACGCGGCTGGACTTTGACCGCGATCGAATCGGGACTCGACGGAATTCTCGCGCGAAAGATTCCCGGCGCATCCTCCCTTAATCTGACGCCTGATTCGTTGACCCAGGCTTTACGCGCCGCCCAAGCCGACTCGCAAGCCGACGTGGCATTGGGCATTTATGCAAACGTCGGGGAACGTTTCGCCGAAATAGCGCTGATCACGCCGCGCGGCGAAAAGACTCACCGCATCACGTATGGCGGCCCGCCGCGCAGTTTTCCGTATTGGACAATGTATCTTGCCATTAATTGGATTCGCACAACCTTCGAGGAAATGAATTAATGCCCGCGCCGACACAACCGAAGGAATCAATCTGGGTTGCGCTGGCGTGGGGATTGAACATGGTTGGGTTGGGCGGCATTGCCGTTGTCGTGATCGCTTACGCCGTGATTCAAACTGCGTCCGCCGCGCCGGCCATTCAGCCGGTTTCCACAGCCGCGCTTCCGGTCACCTTCACGCCGGGTCCGCAGTCACTGTACCTGCCAACCATCACCCCCAATCCACGTTCCACTTTGATCGTGGCGCAGACACCCACGCCGTTTTTCCTCGCCGGCGATTCGCACGCCATTGTGATCGGCTATTCAGTTTCAGGACGCCCCATCGAAGTGTATGTCTTTGGCAACGGCGAACGCCAACGAATGATCGTGGCCGGCATTCACGGCGGCTATGAATGGAACACCATCGCGCTTGCCGATGAATTAATCCGCCACATTCATGACAACCCGGAAGTCATTCCCACCGACGTGACGCTCTACATCCTGCGCAACCTCAACCCCGACGGCGACGCACGCGATCACGGATATGATGGCCGCGTCAACGATCACGGCGTCGACTTGAACCGAAACTTCCCCACCAACTGGGCCAGGGAATGGGATCGCGACGGATGCTGGAACTACGGCCCCACCACCGGCGGCACGGGACCCGCGTCCGAGCCGGAGGCACGCGCACTGGTCGCATTTTTGCAATCGCATAACATCGAAACCCTGATCAGTTATCATAGCGCCGCGCTGGGGGTCTTCCCCGGTGGCGAACCCTGGGACGACGAATCCACTGAATTTGCCGAAGCCCTCGCGGATGTGACCGATTATCCCTTCCCTCCCGTCGACCTCGGATGCGTCTTCACCGGCACCCTCGCCGATTACGCGGTGGAACTCGGGGCGGTCTCTGTGGATATGGAACTTTCCACGCACACGCAAACCGACTTCAAACGAAACCTGAAAGCGCTGGATGTGCTGTTGAATTGGGGAAGATAAGGAGATCGAATGACTCAAAAAGTTGACATTCTATTAAAAAACGCCATCGTCCTCAGCATGAATAGCGACCTGCATCAATACGATCCCGGCGCGGTCGCCGTCCATGGGGATGTGATCGTTGCCGTTGGCGCGGAAGCCGATATCCTCGAAGATTTTTCAGCGGGGGAAACAATCGATTGCGGCGGCAAGGTTCTCATGCCGGGGCTGGTCAACGCGCACACACACGTCCCGATGACCCTCTTGCGCGGTCTCGCTGACGATCTTCGACTCGATGTGTGGCTGATGGGTTACATGCTCCCGGTGGAGCGCGAGTTTGTCTCGCCGGAATTCGTGCGCCTCGGAACGCTTCTCGCCTGCGCCGAACAAATACGAAGCGGTGTGACAACCTTCAACGACATGTACTTCTTTGAAGACGACATCGCCCAGGCAACAGCGGAAGCGGGAATGCGCGCCGTCTGCGGGCAGAGCGTAATGAAATACCCCGCGCCGGATGCGTCTTCGTTCGAGGTCTCGCTGGCGTATGCGAGGGAATTCATCAAAAAATGGAAGGATCATCCATTGATAGTGCCTGCCATCGCGCCGCATGCGCCGTATTCCACCACACCCGAAATTCTGCGCGCCTGCGCCGATCTCGCAAAGGAATTCGACGTGCCCCTGCACATTCATATTTCCGAAACCGCGTTCGAAGTGGAGACCATGCTCAAGGAACAGGGCATGCCCGTTGTGCCGTACATCAAAAAGCAGGGCGTGTTCGATGCGAAGGTCATCGCCGCGCATTGCGTTCACATCGACATCGGCGAGATCAGAACCCTGCAACATGTCAATGCGGGCATCGCGCATAATCCATCGTCGAA
>JACPVD010000315.1 GCA_016191895.1 Chloroflexota bacterium
CCCCGCAAGCACGGCGGTTTTGGGCTGGGACTGGCAATCGTCAAACAACTCGTCGATTTGATGAATGGTGAAATTCATGTCGCCAGCCGACTCAATACCGGCAGCACGTTCAGCATCACACTACCATTTATCGTATCCTCCCAATAAATTAGGGTGTGGAGTGATGTGAGCGTGCTTCGCGCCCTCACATCACTCCACTTCTCCCTCTCTTTTGAAAAGATATCATTCATTATTGAAAAGGAAATATATTTCATGGAAAACTTTGCATTTGTAATCGAAGACGACGAAGACCTCTCCAACATTTTCGCAGAGGCGCTGATCGCCGCCGGGTTCGAAGTGGAAACCATCCGCGACGGCGCGCTTGCCCAGCAGCGACTCAAGGAAGCCGAGCCGGAACTCATCATCCTCGATATGCACCTCCCGCATGTGGATGGCGCCACCCTGCTCAAACAGGTCCGCGCCGATGAGCGCCTGAAAGGCACGCGGGTCCTGATCACCACCGCAGACGCCCTGTTGGGCGAATACTACCGTGATGAAGCCGATTCTGTATTGATCAAGCCGGTTTCATTTTCACAACTGCGCGATCTGACGGTGCGCTACAAGAAAAAATAAACCCGCGCATCGTCGGATGCGCCGCCCCTTCCACTATCAAATCGTATCTTCCCAATAAATTGAGGTTGGGGTGTTTTGAGCGCGCTTCCCGTTCTTTTGAAAAGATGCATCAAATCTCATAATTTCATAAGAATTCGATTTGCCGCCCGGTTTTCTCTTATAATCGAACATCATGATTACCCGCACCAACGAATCCTGGCTTGCAGATTTACGAGACGGAGGCGCAGTCCATGCCGACGCGCTGAACGACCTTCGCGCCGTCATTCAAAAAGGCCTGCCCTACGCCCTTTCCCGCTGGCTCGCGTCCAATGACCCTCTTTTCGAGCCGCTCGTCGAAGAGGTGACCCAGGAAACCCTCCTGCGTGTGCTCGACCAACTGGATACGTTCGAAGGCCGCAGCCTCTTCACCACCTGGGTGCATAAGATAGCCATTCGCATCGCGCTGACCGAACTCCGCCGCAAACGCTGGAGGGACGCCTCCCTCGATGAATTGACCGAAAACGAGGACGTTCCCCCTCCCCCCGGCCTGCTCGCTGATCCCCAGGCCTCTCCCGAAACCTCAGCCGAACGCGCCGACATGTTGGCGCGAGTCCGCCGTATTTTGGAGGAGGAACTCACCGCCAAACAACGCGAAGCCCTCGTTTTGCTCGGCTTGCAGGATGTCCCCATGGAGGAAGCCGCCAAACGCATGAAGACCAACCGCAACGCGCTGTATAAATTATTGCACGATGCCCGCCTGCGATTAAAGCGGCGGCTTGCCCTCGAAGATATCACCCCCCAGGACCTGCTCACAGCCTTCGAGCAAAAGTAAGATTAAGATTCGATTAATCGTCAAACTCCCAGAATGATGACCCAAAACGCCATACCCCTTCAAGACGACGAAGTTGTTCTCAAATTCCTGCGCATCCTCGAGAACCTGCGCAACGAAGAACTCACCTGCGCCGAGATATATGCGAGGTTGGATGAATTTGTCGAACGGGAAGTCGAATCAAAAGACGCGGGAAAGATCGCCCCATTGATCCGCGACCACCTCGATATTTGCTCGGACTGTTGCGAAGAATACGAGGCGCTGATGACGGTCTTGAGACACACAGGAACAAATTGAGCAGGAAGCGCTGTGGCTAACCTCCCCTCTCATACCGCCACTCTCTGGTCAACGCCCATGCCGTACGTACGAAAAGAAACCCATCGACCTACTCGACGGGTTTCATGATTTTAGTGGCCTTTTCCTTTGGGTACGGCCATATCTCACCCTTCACGCCCTTTGCAAGAAAAAAATCGCCCGCGCGCACTGTCTCCACGCCCTCCAGCGTATGAACAATCACCATCCGATCATCATCGCCGTCCGTCGTATCCGTCATCGGAACCAGCAGAGTAACGGCGCGCTTCACGCAAACCCCCGGGCCGATGATCATGTAAGATGCGTCAAATATATCGGGATTCACCGGCCAAATATCATCCGGGGCATTGAATTCGCTTACAAGCAGGTCGCCCTTGTGGGCGGTCAATTTTGCCCCCCAGGGAGTAAGAACATCCATCACCTGTGGCTGGTCATCCGGCGGCAAAAAGACGATCACCCGTCGTTGCACCATACTCCGATACGGCTTGAAGTTCAACCGGTTAATAATGGGATCGTCTGATTTTAAGATAATGGGATCGGCCATAAACATAACTCCATCGTATATTTTCAACCCGCCCATTGTAACGTAGAATAAATGCAAAATCTAAGACCCTTAAGGCCTATCGCGCCAGTGATTATGAACAAACTCATCGTCATCGTCGGCCCAAGCGGGGTTGGCAAGACCAGCCTCGCGCGCGCCCTGTGCAAAGAGCGCGAATTCGCAACTGCGTTTGAGGAACATAGTGAAAGGCCATTCCAGTCCATCTTCAAGCAGGATTCAAAATACGCGCTCGCCAATCAACTGGATTACCTGCTTTTTCGCGCCGAACAGGAACGTGAACTGCGGCAAAGCGAAAGACCCGCATTGATGGATGGCGGCCTCGATCTCGACTTTCACGGATTCACCCGCCTCTTTCTCACCCGCGGCTGGCTCAGCGAAACGGAATTTGAGTTGTGCCGACGATTCTACGACCACACCCGCGCCCTGCTCCCCGCCCCGGATCTGATCGTCGCATTGAGCGCGCCGGACAACGTCATCGGGGAGAGGCTGGCCGCTCGAAACAGAATCAACATCGCGTCCAGCGAAGACGCGGGGCTGTTGAATCGATTCATCGCCGAATGGTTGGGGTCGATTCCCGTTTCAAAGGTTATCAAACTCGATGTCGCAAAAGAGGGGAAGGATTTTCCTCAAAGCGTTGCGGCTGTTCTCGAGAAAATAGAACGGCTGTAATATTTTTCGAATTCACATCATCCTATCCGCATGAACCCACGAACCATCTCCCACATTATCGAACCGCAACTCGTAGTGGAAGGCGCCGGTGTTTTATTGCGCCGCTCCATTGCGCCAAGACAATCAAACGAGTACGATCCCTTTTTGTTGTTCGATCATTTCGCGTTCAACAACCCGCTCGAAGGCCCCCTTCGCGGCTTCCCCATGCATCCGCATCGCGGCATCGAAACGGTCACCTATATTTTGGACGGATCCGTCAACCATCGCGACAGTCTTGGCAACACCGGCGTCATCGGCCCCGGCGATGTGCAATGGATGACCAGCGGGCGCGGCATCCTGCATGAAGAAATGCCGCGCCGCGGCGAAAGCGGAAACATCTATGGTTTTCAACTCTGGGTCAACCTGCCCGCCGCGCAAAAGATGGGCCAGCCGCGATACCAGGAAGTGAACGCATCCACAATCCCCGTCATCGAAAAAGATGGAGCGACGATTCGACTCGTGGCCGGGGAATTGGATGGGATTCGCGGCCCTGTGACGGAGATCGCCGCTTCGCCTCTTTACATGGACGTGAAGCTGGCTCCTGCTTCGAGATTCAGTTATCCCATCCCAGGCGGACACACCGCGCTGGCATACGTTTTCGAAGGCGCCGGGGAGTTTGGCGGCCAGGTCGCGGAATCTGTCAGCATGGTTGTTTTCAATGACGACGGCGGTCATGTCGAAGTCCGCACAGAAACAGATCTTCAGTTTATGCTGATTGCCGGCGCGCCGTTCAAGGAACCCATCGTGCCGTATGGCCCGTTCGTGATGAACACAGTGGAGGAAATCCAGCAGACCATTGCCGAACTGCGAAACGGGACGTTTATACGATAAAGACCATCTGTTGTTCGCCCATAGTTAATCTGCGGGCGAAGCATTCCGCTGGCATGACTTAAGTACGGGACAAAACACGCCACCAAATTCAAGGCGGCGTGTTTTCGATTCAGATTTTCAATTTCCCGTCCAACGTCGGGACGCGAAGCGGTTGGACACCAATCTCATGGAGGCATCATGCTCAACAAAATCTCGGAATGGTTCTACAAATCGACAAAAGGCTGGCTGATTTTCATCTTTTTCCTGCTGGATGGATTCTTCGCAGGATTCCTCCTGCCGCTGGTGCAAGGAATGATGCAGGGCGGAACAGGCGGCATCACGCCGCTCGACCTGA
>JACPVD010000316.1 GCA_016191895.1 Chloroflexota bacterium
CGACTTGACCCTGATCGATGTGTATCCCGCCTACGGAGGATTCGGCGGCGGAGGCATGTACTACGGCCCCGCTCCAGCAGGTGGCGGTGGGGGAGGCGGCGAATTGCAGGAGCCCGTCCTCTTAACCTTTGGCGCCCTCGATGAAATCCGCGCGATTCCCGGCGTGAAGGTCGTCATTCCACGAGACTATCTCAACGCAAGCGTCATGATTCGCTATCAACGCATGGAAGCCGGGATGAACATCATCGGCATTGGCACCGACGACCTCTCCACTCTCGGGTTGGAAGCCGCCCAAGGGACGACCGACTTAAGCCGCGGGTCGATCGTGATCGGGGTGATGACTCCCAATAATTTTTACGACCCCCGCCTGCGTCCCGGTCAGGAACCGCCGCCTCCTCCCGAATTGCTCAACGAGCAGATTCAACTCGTCGCCGTCAAATGGGATCAGGAAGGCAATGAAATCCGCAAGACTCTCAGCCTGCGCGTGGCGGGCATCCTCAACGAAACCGGCGGTGAGGCCGATTGGTCGGTCTATCTCCCGCTCGAACAAGTGAAGGCGTTGAACGAGTGGGCGATGGGGACGCGCATCAACTACAACAAGACCGGCTACAGTCAGGTTATTGTCAAAGTGGAAGACCCGGGGCTCGCGCTCGACATTGCGGATCAAATCACCGAAATGGGATTTCAGGCGAATACCCCGCAATCGTATTTGCAGGGTATCAATAGTTTCTTTCTTGTTTTGCAAATCATCTTTGGCGGCGTCGGCGCGATCGCGTTGTTGGTTGCGGCCATCGGCATTGCCAACACTATGGCCATGTCGATCCTCGAACGCACGCGCGAGATCGGCCTGATGAAATCGGTCGGCGCGACCAACCGCGATGTGCTTTCGATCTTTCTCGGCGAGGCCGCGGGCATCGGCTTCATCGGCGGCGTGGGAGGCGTGGTCATCGGTTGGCTTTCGTCACAGGCCATCAACGTGCTGGCGATCATCTACCTCGCCGGGCAGGCCAGCGAACAGGGTGGCGCGCCTCCGAGTATGGCGGTGTATACCCCTCTCTGGCTTCCGATCTTCGCGCTGGTATTTTCCACATTTATTGGAATGGCTTCGGGACTGTACCCTGCCTTGCGCGCCGCGACGATGATTCCCGTGCAGGCTTTGAAATACGAATAGCCGTTCCCACCTGACCTGAAATCTGCCCCGGCTTTCGAGGGAGTTTTTCCCCACCCCCGGGTTTTGCCCATCCCCCACAAGTCCTTTTGACGATTCCCCGGTTTGTTATAAAATCTAAATGATTATTCTCCCGCGCAATGGTACGATTAAGTGTCATTATTCATTTCTCAAAGGAGAGCTCCCATGCCTGAACGTAGAACCATGCCCAGAAAGAAATTCTCTTACTACCTGATGGTTCGGGACGACGATACACAGAAAATTCTTGGTCATCTTGTCGAAGTCAGCCCGACCGGCTTGCAATTGGAAACGAGCGAACCGCTCATGGCCGGCAAGGATCATTACCTGCGCGTCGAACTCACCCCCGAGCTGGCAGACCGGCCTTTTATGATTTTCATTGCCCGCACCCGCTGGTGCAAAATGAGCGACATCGAGCCCAACCTGTACAATGTCGGTTTCTCGATCGAAGAGATCATGCCCGACGACAAGGATATCTTCCTGCGCATCCTTGCAAAATTTGGAAAATAGCAGGTCGCATCTGGGGGCTGTTGAAAAAAACTTCCCATATCTGGCGCTTGACATTTTAGAACACAAGTTCTAAAATATTCGTATCCCTATCCATCAACCCAGAAGGAGAATGTTATGTCCAAGCGAAATGTCGTTCATGTTGAAATTCCCGCTGAAAATGTGGAAGGCGCGGGAAAGTTTTACCAGGAACTGCTCGACTGGAAGATCGTCCCCATGCCGGATATGAACTATGTCATGTGGGAGGCGGCGGATGGAACCGGCGGCGGTTTTCCGCAGGTTTCGAACGAGGCGCCGGCCGGCAAGGTGTTGATATACATCGCCAGCGACGATATCGAAGCCGATCTCAAAAAGGCGGAAAAACTCGGCGGCAGGGCGATTCATCCAAAGACGGAAATCCCCAACATGGGCTGGTTCGGCATGTTCCAGGATCCGACCGGTAACGTGCTTGGGCTTTACACCAGCATGAACCCCGAATAAGGAGAACGAGCCATGTCTACAGGGCAATTTATCCATGCCATCAACCCCGACCCCACAAAACAGGGTGTCCGCATCGAGAAGGAAAAATACGATGTGATCCGTAAGGCCATCCTCTCCAACCTGCGCGCCTACGGCCCATTGACGTTCACCCAGCTTGGCAGCCTGCTCGAAGATCAGTTGCAAAGAAAATTCGACGGCTCGGTGATGTGGTATTACGCCACCGTGAAACTGGATATGGAGGCGCGCGGTGAAATCCACCGCG
>JACPVD010000020.1 GCA_016191895.1 Chloroflexota bacterium
CTCTATAATCCGTCTGCCACGCAAGCCGTCAACCTGACGGGTTGGAAACTGGTCGCCACCGACGGCTCCCCGTCCATCGACCTCTCGGGAACGATCCCTGCCTCCGGGTATTTTGTCATCGCGGCTTCGAGTTCCGTCTTCAACGATCTCACCCCCAACCTCACATTCACCGGCACCCTTTCCAACGACGGGGAGATATTGCGCCTGCTCGATTCTTCCGGCACTGTTGTCGATACCGCCAACTCCGATGGCGGGGGTTGGCCGGCGGGTTCCCCTTCTCCGAATTATGCCAGCATGGAACGAAGCGGCTCGGTGGCAGATTCTTCATCCGCGTGGTTCACGTTTGCCGGCACAACGGTCGTGGCGCACGATAAAAACAACAACGCAATCAAGGGAACGCCCGGCCGCGCAAACTGGGCCACCACGGTCACACCCACACGCACGGTCACATCAACCTCGGCCACAGTAGCCCGCACGGCCACGCGCACACAAACCCCGGCGCCCACCGCCACTCCGTTCGGACGCCCGGTGCTCAACGAATTCCTGCCGCGCCCCGGCTACGACTGGAACCAGGACGGCAAGGTGGATGTCTATGATGAATTCATCGAGATCAAGAACATTGGCGGCATCAGCGTCAGTCTGAAAGACTGGAAACTGGATGACGAACCCGATTCAGGCTCCGCTCCGTTTTCTCTGCCCGAGGTCACGCTCCAAGCCGGTGAGCGAATCCTGCTTTACGGACTCCAAACCAACATCCTCCTCAGCGACGGCGGCGACACTGTCCGCCTGCTCAACCCAGCGGGCGCCGTGTTCGACGCCTACACCTATTCCGTTGTGAAAGTCACCGATCGATCCATTTGCCGCATCATCGACGGCAACGGCTCCTGGTATAAAGATTGCATCCCTTCGCCCAACTTCACCAACACCCGCGAAGGAGTCGTGCCGTCCATGCCCGGCGGCAGTGATGTTCTGTCTGCCACTTGTAACCTGCCCGATACCCTCCCGCCCGATTTCCTCTTCGCTGAATGCCGCGGCTACGGCGCAGGCATCTGGGACTCGTTCTTCTGGGATCAATTCGGCTGGCAGGGAATCAAATACCTCTTCAGCGGCAGGTGGGAAACGTTTGTGGAATGAAACTCAGACCCTAAAGGTTTCAAAAATCTTTAGGGTCTAATCTTGGAATGGATACTTCATGGAATCCTTTTTCTCTTTTCTCGAAAAACGAGTCGACGACTGTTCCTCCCTCCTCTGCATTGGACTCGACCCGCACATCAGCGATCTCAAAGAACCCACCGCCGCATCCGCCCTCGACTTTTGCCTGACTCTGATCAAACAGACCGCTCCCTACGCTGCGGCCTTCAAACCCAACGCCGCGTTCTTTGAGGTCTTCGGCGCAGAGGGATGGACTGCGCTCAAGCACGTCATCGAAGCTGTCGGTGAGGAATCCGCCCGCATGGGTTCGCGCATCCCCGTCATCCTGGATGCGAAGCGCGGCGACATTGCATCCACCGCCGAAGCCTATGCCCAATCCGCATTCGATCACCTCGGCGCAGATTGCGTTACCGTAAGCCCCTATCTCGGCAAAGACTCTGTTGACCCGTTCATCCAAAATTCGGAGAAGGGCGTCTTCCTGCTTTGCAAAACGTCCAACGCCGGCTCGATGGACCTGCAAAATTTGCTCGTCATGCCGATGGGGTCGGATACTCCCATGCCTTTGTATATGTACGTGGCAAAACTCGCCCGGGAGTGGAACGAAAAAAACAACGTGGGGCTCGTCGTCGGCGCGACCCATCCGCAGATCATGGAAATGATTCGCGCCGCCGCGCCGGGGGTATGGTTCCTCTCGCCCGGGGTCGGCGCACAGGGCGGCGAATTGGAACTCGCGCTTAAAGCAGGTTTACGCAAAGACGGCAAGGGAATTTTGCTTCCCGTCTCACGTTCCATTGCCCGCGCGCAAAACCCAGGTCAGGCCGCCGCGGAATTACGCGATGAGATCGTGAACATTCGACGACAGCAATTCCAAATCTAAAATTGAGTCGAAGGCAAAGATACCAAAACCTTAACGCCAAGGCGCAAAGTCGCAAAGGTTTTTTGGCTTGCTGTTGCGCCGCCTGGAATTCCTGCTGATTCTGTTGAGGAAAGGTCGAAAACTTGGCGTCTTGGCGGAATCTGTGATTTACTGAAATTATGGAACTCTATTCACGAATGATCGTCAAAGACTCGCAAAGGAGTCCCCATGATGAAGAAACCCTTTTTCAATCTCCCTGGTTTATTCGCCGCCATCTTTATCTTTGCGTTGATTTCTGCAACCACATCCGTCCCGGCATATGCAAGAAGCGGAGACTCGGAAGTCTCCGCAGAGTTGATCGAAAGCGTCACCGTTGCCGCCGCGGAGCATCTGCAAGTGGACAGGAATCGAATCTCCATCGAAAGCATCCGTGTGGAAGACGTTTGGGCAGCGGGGAACGTCGTTGTATCCGCAGTACAGCGTTCGCCGAAAACGACCCTGGCCTTTGCCGCGCAATACATCGACCCTGAATGGATCGTGCTTTTGGATTTGGAGGAGGATTACAACCGGACGCTCGATCAACTCCCGGATTCGTTTCGAGAAGACGGCGATGCGAACACGGTCTCGTCCAAAGTGCTGGGAGTGCCCTATATCGATCAAGCCTACCAGCAGAAGAAGATACAGACTGCGGATCGCCGCTGGCACAGCCGCGAGTGGTACATGAGCGGGCCTGTGTCGCTCAACATGGTCATGTCGTATTTTGGCTGCGCAAGGACATATGTCTCCACGACAAAAGCCATTGCAAAAATAATCTTCGAGAATCCGTTTTCAGATGAAGGACGATATATCCATTGGAGCAGGATTCCCCCAAACCTTGAAACTCGCTGTGAAATAGAATCCGCGCTCCGGCGGGATGCCGCAAACGAGCTGACCTATGAAGAGATACAGGGGAGAATCGACGCGAGTCTTCCCATTCTGACCGCGCTTCGCATCCGAAACTCCCAGCACGTTGTGGTCATCATCGGGTACATCGAGCCGGACATTGTAATAATTCACGATCCCTTCGGCGGGACGATAGTACCGTATCATGGGCTGTGGAGTGTTGCAAATCTCCCTGTGGCGACTTCTCAAAAAACAACCGGGCGCAGGATCGAGTACACGTTCGGCGAACTCAAGGAACTTTATTCCGGCAAATGGCTCGATATTTATTCCACACCGTCCGGTGCGCCATTGTCTCAATAAATTGGGGTGTGGAGTGTTTTGAGCGCGCGAAACGCGCTCAAAACACCCACTTCCCCTTCTTTCTGAAAAGATATGAGCGAATGTAAGGATAAACCATGACAGAACTCAACCCAACCCTTGCAGATAACCTGCTCTCCGCCGGCTGCATCCAATTCGGCGAATTCACCCTCAAGTCCGGGCTTAAATCCCCCATCTACATCGATTTGCGTAGAATCATTACGTTTCCAAAATTATTGGAGCAGATCGGCGCGGCTTACCTGCCCCTGTTGAAAGAATTGAAATTCGACCGCATCGCCGGCCTGCCTTACGCGGCAATTCCGATTGCAACGGCCATCAGCCTTGCGGGAAACCTTCCCATGATCTACCCACGCAAGGAGGTGAAGACCTATGGCACCAAAGCCGAGATCGAAGGCGAATTCCACGCGGGCGAAACGGTTGTCGTCATCGACGATCTCGCCACCACCGGCGGAAGCAAATTCGAAGCCATCGAAAAACTGACCGCCGTCGGGCTGGTCGTGAAAGATGTCGTCGTCCTGGTGGACAGGCAATCCGGCGCGAAAGAGTCGCTCGAACAGGCGGGCTATTCCATGCATGCCGTGCTGACGATTACGCAGTTGCTCGATTACTGGGAAGGAAACGGCAATGTTTCAAAGGATAAGATCGAAGAGACAAGAAAATTTTTGAAAGAGAGCAGTTGAAATTACAGGATCAAAAACTTATCCAACCCGGATGGGTTTACAACCTCGAACCGGCTGTTTGGGTACGCCTCTGTAAATTCCCTTGCCGCCCTTGCGTTCGCTTCCCCGCCCTTCCATTTGAATTCATAGGCGCGTAATTCGCCCTGGCGTTCCTCGATCAGGTCGATTTCCTTTTGGTCGTAGGTGCGCCAGAAATAAAAGTTTGCATAACGCCGCTGATGGTGAAAGGTTTTCATGCGTTCGATCACGGCGAAGTTTTCGAACATTGCGCCCGCGTCCGCGCGGATGTTGAGCGGGTTGAAGTTGCGAATCAGCGCGTTGCGGAATCCCAGATCCACAAAGTAATATTTGGAGGATTTCGAGATTTCCTTGCGAAGGTTTCGGCTGAACCCGCGCAGGTTGACGATCACGAACATCTTCTCCAGCAGGTCGAGATATCTTTCCACCGATATTTTGGATAGGGAAAGATGCGAAGCCAGTTCCGTAGTGGAAACCTCCGAGCCGATTTGCAATGCCAGCAGGGAAAGCAGGTCGATCACTTTTTTCGGCTTCTTCACCTGTTCAAACGAGAGGATGTCGCGGTACAGATAATTGTTGATCAGGTCGTACAGGTAATTTTCCTTATCCTGGTGCGAATCATAACCAGCGACTTTGGGATACATGCCAAAGCGTAAAAAATCCTCCAATCGTTCGTTATTCGAGAAGGCGGGCGGCTGGATAGGCAATTCATTATAGGAGAATGGGTACAGGGTAAACGTGGCTGACCGCCCCGTAAGCGGCTCGTTGATTTTGCTGGCAAGATCAAAGGAAGCGGAGCCTGAAGCGAGGATATGTATCTTATAATGATCGAAGATCAATTTGAGCGTCAACCCGATGTTTTCGATGCGCTGGGCCTCGTCGATGACGAGCAGTTTGTTTGCCCCAACAACCGCTTTTAGGTTTTCCAAATCGGCGCGTTTCAGCAACTCCTGAGTGCGCAAGTCGTCGCCGTTCAGTTGCACATGGGGCAAGTCGCTTTTTGCAAGCAGTTGTCCGATCAATGTGGTTTTCCCAGCCTGACGCGGCCCGTACAAAATGAGCGCTTTTGGCTCGGAATTCAGTTCCTTTTGGATATGATAGAATAGAGTTCGCTCAATTTCCATAAATTGAGTATAGTCGACTTTGCTTAATTTGTCAAAATTCGGTAAACTTGAGGCCTTTATGATCAAAAAACACACTTTCACAGCCGCAATCCAAAACGCGGGCGGGGGCGGCGCGTTCGGTGTATAACTCCGTCCGCCCGATTCTTTTTCGGCTTTCATCGGAACAGGCGCACGCGCTTACGCTCAACGCATTGCGCGCTGCCGGGAATTTCGCGCCGTCGCGCTGGTTGTTGACTCAACTCTTCAAACCAGATTCAAAACCTGCGGATGCGTTTGGACTGCGATTCAGGAATCCGCTGGGGATTGCCGCCGGCTACGACAAAGATGGGATTGCGATTCGCGGACTCGCCGCGCTGGGATTTGGTCACTTGGAAATTGGCACAGTCACCCCGAAGCCTCAACCGGGCAACCCGTCGCCGCGGGTGTTTCGGCTTGTGGAGGATGAAGCCGTGATCAACCGCATGGGATTCCCCAGCAAAGGCTCGGAGTTTGTCCAGTTGAAATTGAATCCATCGCTGCGTTCGGGATGGTTCGAGCGCATCTATGGAATACAACCGCGCAAAAAGAAAAGCCTCGTTACGTCCATTCACAGGGACGGCGCAATTTTGGGAGTCAATCTTGGAAAAAACAAAGATACGCCCAACGAAGAGGCTGTGTATGATTATGTGTCGCTGGTGGATGTGTTCGCGCAATACGCCGATTACCTGACCATCAATATCAGTTCGCCAAACACAACGGGACTGCGCGATTTGCAAGGTCGCGCCGCGCTGGAGCATTTGCTCGCCCACCTGCATCAACAACGGCTGGTGTCGCAAAAGGAACACGAAAAGAGTCTGCCCATCCTCGTCAAACTCGCGCCGGACCTGACGGAACCGGAACTGGACGACGCCATCGACGCCATCCTGCGCACTCACATGGACGGTATCATCGTGACGAACACGACCCTTTCGCGCGAGGGGTTGCGATCCGATCTGCGGGTAGAATCAGGCGGCTTAAGCGGCAAACCGCTTGCGGCTAAGAGCGAAGCGGTTCTTCGTCAAACGGTAAAACGGGTGAATGGAAAGATTCCGATCGTGAGCGTGGGCGGGATTATGAGTCCGGATGACGCGAGGAAAAGACTCGATATGGGCGCGACGCTGTTGCAGATGTATACAGGGTTGGTGTATCGCGGGCCGTCGCTGGTGAAGGAGATCGTGAATTCGTTGTGATTCAGGACTTTCGCTTGCGGAGTCCGAAGTCTCCAGACTTCGGATTTTGCAGTCCGAGCGAAAGTCCTATAATTATTTGATCGGGGCAAGTTTGTCTTTGAGACGCAGGAAGGGGCTTTCGAAATATTGATAACTGAGCCACGCGATTGTTATGGAAGCGATCGCGGCCATTACGATAAACCCAAATTGATTAATCCAAAAATTGGACGGGGTCATCGACAGCCAGTTTTGTTTTAATAGAACGATCGCCGGCCAGTGGAAAATATAAACGCCGTAACTGATCTTTCCGATGAATCGAAGCCATGAGCCGCGCAGGAAGATACGCGACGGGTTCTGCGTATTCGTTGTGAGAGCAAGCATGAGCAGGCTCGAAAAAAAGACAGCCAGCGGAAGAAGGCCGAAATACAACACGATCGAATTATGTCCGTTGAACCCCTTTTGCGTAACGACAACAACCGCGATGATGATTCCGCTGATCGCGGCAAGCCAGGAAGCCGCGGGGCGGAACGATTCGAGCGAGTGTCTTTTGTGGAATAACCAGGCGGCAAAGGAGCCAAGCGCAAGCGCGTCGATGCGGGAGAAGGTGACGAAGTAGGCGGGCTGGGTTCCGCCAACGGTCTGGCCGATTTGACTCACAAGGATGGCCCTGACGATGAAAGCCAGGACGATGGCGGAGATGCAGAGTTTCGCAACCGCGTTTCTTTTTGCCGCAAACAAGACAAAAGCAGGCCACACCAGGTAAAACTGTTCTTCGATGGCAAGCGACCAGAAATGCCCGAGGATGGATGTGGGGCGTAGATCGAAAAGCGTCAGCCAGTTTTGAAGATATAACCAATAGGATGTTTGCGCGATAACTGAAGATTGCTGTAATGTTTCGACTTGCGAAACATGAGACATGATGGTGACGAGAAGGAGCGCGGAGTAATAGAGTGGAAAGATGCGCAGGATACGACGGATGTAAAAACTTCGGAAGTAGTCTTTTTGTGGATAGGTATCGAGCAGGATGCCTGTGATGAGAAAACCCGAGAGGACGAAGAACAGGTCCACGCCCACCCACATGGATTCGGCGAACGCGAAGTAGGTTTGTTCCAAAGGGGATTGCGGCATGAAGATGATTCGGCAGTGAAACACAAGCACGAGCAGAATCGCAATGCCGCGGATTCCGTCCAGTTCGGGGTAGTGTTGTCCCACCATGATGCGGGGGGAAGAGTCGCTATGCATAGCGGCGCGTGTTCAGGTGTGTGATGGCGATGGCGAGCGCGTCGGCGGCGTCGTCGGGTTTGGGGATCGAATCCAGTTGAAGCAGGGCGCGGACCATATCCTGCACCTGGCGTTTATCTGCGCCGCCATACCCGGCGACGGCCTGTTTTACTTCGTTGGGGGTGTATTCAAAGGGTTCGAGTCCCGCTTTTTGCAAACACAGCATGACCACGCCGCGCGCCTGTCCCACTGCGAGCGCGGTTTTTACGTTGCTTTGAAAGAATAATTTTTCGACGGCGGCGGTATCGGGTTTTTGTTTTTTGAGCAGTTTGGTGAGATCGTCGAACAACATTTCGAGGCGCGCCGCCGGGGATGCGTCTTTCGGGGTGGAGATGATGCCAAAGGAAACGGCGGCCAGTCCCCCGTCCGGCAGGAGGCGCACAAGTCCGTATCCGGTGGTGGCGGTGCCGGGGTCGATTCCGAGGGCGAGGGTCATGAGTTTAAATGATTCACCGCGAAGGGGCGAAGGCCGCAAAGTTTCTTTTCTTTAAAAGATTCTTCTCGTTCTTCTTAACTTCGCGGTGAAAATTTTTACGCGGTTTCGAGCGCGGCGAGGGCTTCGTCGGAGACTTTGACGTTGTGGAAGACATCCTGCACGTCGTCGAGTTCTTCGATGTGTTCGACCATCTTCATGAATTTGAGCGTCGATTCCACATCGAGTTCGATCTCCTGTTTGGCGATCATGCGCAGGCCGGCTTCTTCGGGTTGGACGTGAACTTTATGCAGCGCGTCGGCGATGGTCTTGAACGATTCGACCGGGGCGTAAATTTCGATGGTATCGCCGCCATCCACCACATCGTCGGCACCGGCTTCGATGCCGAGTTCAAAGGACTTGTCGAAGGAAAGCTGGCTCGCGGGATAAGCAAAATAAGATTTGCGGTCGAACTGCCAGGCCACCGCGCCGGGCTCGGCCATGTTTCCGCCGGCTTTGGTGAAGGCGTGGCGCATGTCGGGGACGGTGCGGTTGCGGTTATCGGTGACACAACTCACCATGAGCGCGGAACCGTGCGGACCGTAGCCTTCGAGGGTGATCTCTTCGAAGACTGTGCCATCCTTGTCGTCGCCGGTGCCGCGTTTGATGGCGCGTTCGATGTTTTCCTTGGGCATGTTTTCGGCGCGGGCTTTATCCCATGCGAGGCGCAGACGGAAGTTGGAGTCTGGGTCGCCGCCGCCTTCGCGGGCGGCAATGGTGATTTCACGGGCGAGCCGCGTAAAAATTGCGCCGCGTTTTGCGTCGGCGACGCCTTTCTTGCGTTTGATGGTGGACCACTTGGAATGACCGGACATGACGTCCTCCTTCAGAATAGCGCATCTTCTCAATAAAAATCGGGGTGTGGGGTGTTGTGAGCGCGCGAAGCGCGCTCACAACACCCCACTTTCCTTTCTTTTTGAAAAGATACAAAATAACCACGTTTGTGGGGAATTATACAATTTCGGCGGGATTATATCACTCCCAACTTCTTCCCCACGCTCTTGAACGCATCCAGCCCTTTATCCAGATCATCCTTCGAGTGTGCGGCGGAGATCATGACTCGGATCCTTGCCTTGCCCTGCGCTACGGTGGGATAGCCAATCGACATCGCAAATACGCCTGCTTCGAACAACTCGCGGCTGAATTGCTGCGCCAGCGGCGCTTCGCCGAGCATGACCGGGGTAATCGGGGTTTCGCTCGCGCCGGTGTTGAATCCGAGAGTCTTCATTTCGGCTTTGAAGTATTTGGCGTTATCCCAAAGTTTATCGACCAGTTGGGTCGA
>JACPVD010000307.1 GCA_016191895.1 Chloroflexota bacterium
TATTGCGATATTTGGTCCGAGGAGTTAACGATGAAATCCATGTTCCATTCATTTGCGCGGATCGTTTTTGCGCTGGCGATTCTGATCGCGCCGCAAATTGCCTGCCAAACCCTGACATCCCCGCCTGCAACCGAATCCGTTTCAACAACACAGGTCGTTCCATACGCTTCACCGACCGAATCCACTGAGGCGGGTGACGATGAAATCATGGCGGGCATTCAGGAATCGCTCGATCTGTACGCGCAGGCCTATAACGAAAACAAGCCCGACCTGCTGGAGCAGGTCATCGATCAGGAAAATAAACCGTTTCGTCGAATCGTCCGCAGCCGATTCGACGATTATCAAATTTCGTCCTTTGCAGGAAGCGGAACGTTTGCCTATAAACTTCTCAGCATCCACAAGCGCGAACTTGGATACGTCATTGCCGCGTTTGAAACTGCGGGAGGCTATCGCGCGGATTGGCCCTTCCGTCGGGTTGGCGAAAGATGGGTGATCACAGAACCAACTGTCGATGAGGTGGGCGCGGCGATCGTCACTGACACGAATCACTTTTCGTTCACCACCTATCCCTGGGCCGACGATGTCAATCCGCAGATCATGGACATGATGCAAACCGCCCGCGCCGAAGTGGAAAAAGTGCTGGGGCAGGCGCCAAAGGAAAAAGCCAACGTAAAGATCATGCCCATTTACGGGCTGAGTCCCTTCAACCCGATGAACGCGATTGCGCTTTATAATAAGAACGGCGCCGCGCTCGAAAACACCATCGAAATTTACACGCCAGAATCCTTTGCGTATGGTTTCTATGATCCCGCATTGGAATGGGACGGCGAACTTCAGCAAACACTCACCCACGAATACACCCACATGGCGCACGCGCGAGTCTTCGATAATGCGGGAAGGCTGGCAGATTGGATGTCGGAAGGACTGGCAGAGTACGTGGCCGGCGATGACGAGAATCTTTATTGGGCCTGCAATTCCATGAGCACCGGAACGCTCATTCCCATTCTCGATGAAAGCGATGCGGTTGCAAAACAGGACTTGATGCACATGTACCTGCTTGAGCGCGACTTCGCCCTGAGTTATAGTTTTGCGCATTCTCTTGTTACATTCACCGTTGAAAATTACGGCGGGCTGGATGGTTTTTGGAATCTTGCCCACGCGCTCGATGATACCGGCGATTTCAAGAAGGCGCTGCAACAGGCATTTGGAATCGAGTATGAAGAGTACAACTCGCAATGGCAGAAGTGGCTCGGTAAGCAATGTTAGGCGGCCTATGAAAAAAATTTCCCGCTTCCTCAGTATTCTCTCCGCCATCTTCGGCCTGCTTGCCATCATCCGCGCGCCGCAGGGAGTCGTCGGCGGAATCATGTGGCTTCCCAAATTATGGGCGGGCGCGTGGGCGCCGTTTCTCGCCGTCGCTGGCGCATTGGGTGCGGCGCTGGGGTTGGGGCGCAAAGACCGCACTGCAATTCTATTGGGGACATTCGGCGCCATCGCGGGGATTCGACACACACAAATCGTCACAAAAAAACATAACGCCTTCGAGCAAACTTTCGGCGAAGACTGGGAGCAACGCATCCCCCCCGAAATGTGGATTCGCTCCTCGCGCCGCTATCAGTGGATTCAACCCCCAAAGCGACTCGGACTCTATCAGCGCGACATCAACATCGGCGGAGCGACGCCTCTTCTCTGCGACGTGTGGCTGCCTCCAAACAATGTGCCTCGATCGCGCCTCGGCCTGATCTACTTTCACGGCAGTCTCTGGCAGGCCGTGGACAAAGACTTCGGCACGCGTCCGCTCTTTGCGCGTCTGGTCAATCAAGGCCATGTCGTCATGGACGTGGCCTACTCCCTTGCACCAACTACGCAAATGCCGCAGATGGTTGATGAAGTGAAACGCTCCATCGCATGGATGAAAGACAACGCGGAAAGACTCGGCATCGATCCCGACCGAATCGTATTGATGGGCTCCTCCGGCGGCGCGCATCTCGCCATGCTCGCGGCATATACGCCAAACTTCCCCGCCCTGCAACCGCAGGAGATAAAAACAGACACATCTGTGCGCGGCGTCATTTCCATGTTCGGCGTTACCGACCTGACTTCATATTTTTATGAATATGGCGAAGTCAACCCAACTCAACCCGAATACAGTTGGCAGATCACCGACGAAATGCGCCCGCATATCCACAACAAAACGTGGCTGGATCGATTTATCACCCGTACCCGCGCATTCCCCGAGTATCGCTACAAAAACATCCCCGGCGGCCCCGCGTTGTTGAACGGTGTTTTTGGCGGAACACCCAAAGAAATTCCAGAGATATACAAGCTCTACTCCCCCAGCACATACGTTGGGGCGCATTGCCCGCCCACTTTGCAAATTTTTGGCGATAACGATTTTGTGATCAATGCCTCGCAGGGCAGGAATTTGCACGCCGCTTTACAAAACGCGGGCGCCGATTCAGTCTACATCGAATTCCCCGATACCGTCCACGCTTTCGATCAATACTTCGGCGTCTCGCGTAGAGTCGCTCCCGCCGCGCAAGTAGCCACGCATGATATTGAAATGTTCCTTGCCTTGTTGGTGTAATCGATGTTTTACCTCGCCACCACTCAAGTAGAAGTAAATTCAGCAGATCACTCTTCCCGGAGTGCGGACTTTAGTCCGCCTTTGCTGAAAGAAATAGCAGACTGAAGTCTGCACTCCGAGTACGGATGCAAGGCAAAAGAATGCGCCTTTTCTCAAAATGGATCGCTATCTGGGTGAAGATCGCCTTGCATCCCAGCGAACAGACCATCCTCGAATTGAGCGAAAGCCCCGAAGCGCAAAGCAGAATCGCCTATTTATGGATTTTCATTGTAGGAGTTTTGTTCAGCGCATCCAGCGCAGTTGCTTATGAAATACCAAATAGTCTGCGCCTTCCTCTCATAACGTTGCTCCTCCTATCCATCTTTTCAGGCGGAATGCTCACACTATCCTTTACGGCCAGCATCCTCATCAAACAATGGATCGCCAAACGCCTCGGTGGAACAGGCGAAGACTTCAAGGCGGCTTATATCTTCGCCGCGCTCTACTCCCCATTTGCGTTTCTCTCTTCGATTTTTGTTTTGCTGGGAACAATCCCCGCCATGCAAGTATTCTCGGGCCTCATCATCGGCGCGGCGTTTTTATATAACCTTGCTCTGCAAATCAAGACAATAAAAATCGTCAATAATTTTGGATGGAAGGAAGCGGCCATCTCTGTGATGATTCCATTTGCAGGGATACTGGCAGTTTGCAGTTTCGCCTTCATCGGATTTGGGGTCATGTAAGGCAAATCGAGGGCTTGCCCTACATCCCTCCCAACAACTTCTCATACACCTTCCCCAACTTTTTCTGCGACTCATGCCACGTAAATTTTGTCAACGCGCGTTTCGATGCGGATTCGGCCAATCGTTTCGATAATTCAAAATCGTTCAACAACATGATCGCCTGCCGCGCGAGGTCATCTGGGTCGTTTGGCGAAAACAACAAAGCATCCATATCTTCGCGGACCAACTCGCGCACAATGGGCATGTTCGGCGCAAGCAACGGCCGTCCCGCCGCCATGTATTCCAACACCTTGATCGGGCACGCGCCTTGCGTCACATTTCGATCGTTCAACCCAAGCGGAGCGACGCAGATATCCGACTCGGCGATCAAGGCTGGGATTTCATGATGCGGAATCGCAGGCTGGACAAGAACGCTTCCCTCTACCCCGAGCTTGCGGATCTGCTTCGATAGAATTTTTCTCTGCCTCGACCTTCCCCTGCCCACGATGCGCAACTGAATCGGAGTCTGTTCCAGAATCTTCGGCAACGCCTTGATGACGATGTCCAATCCCTGCCAATCGGCAAGAGTCCCGATGTAAAGCAAAACAGGCACCCGGCCTTCACGCGGAGGCAATGGGGATGGAGAAAAATCTGAGGCGCTGACTCCGTTTGGGATGACAGTCACCAGTTTGCGGTTAAGTCCGAGCGAGGCGATGTAGTCGCGAGTCACATTCGAAGGGCAGATGATCGCGTCGCTTAAGTGCAGAGTCGCAATTTCCTGTTCTTTTATTTTGGCAAGCAATTCCGAATCGATTCCGGGGTAATGATATTTCAATTCAATAGACGGAAGGCCATTCACTTCAAAAAGAGTCTTGTACCCAAGTTTGGATTTATTTTGCGCAATGAAAAGTCCATCCCAAATGTTTCGGTAATGCACAATGTCATAACCAGAATGCAACGCAAGGTGCGCCGCAACTGCCTGCCCGAAATGGACGGCACGCGCCAGAAAGTTTTGCGAGAGGTCCTGGGTAATGCGGGTCACCCGCGCCCCTTCGATCGAATCCTCGGCAGGCAGGAGTCCGTCATTGGGCGTGAGGAGATGCACATCAAAGTTCCTATTGACCAGTCCGCGAATGTTGTGCAAAATATGGGTGGACGCGCCCTTTGGGCTTGGTACAATATCGAAGGCAGTGTAGAGAATTTTTGTCATCGAACGAATTATAAGTCACCCGGAGGAAAGGTATGCCAGCATTATGCGTGATCGCTGTAATTGGCATTGTCATCTTGTCGCTGTTCTTTTACCTGTTGAACACGGCGCGAAAAAAGACGCCAGTCAACACCAACGTCATGGGCAAAAAGGATTTCGCGCCGGTATACGTTTCGCTGGCCGATAAACCCGATTCGATCATGCGCGGCATGGATCGCTTTGCGCGGGAGGTGCAGACCACCGAAAAGGCGGGCGATAAGTGGCGTTGGATTCCACTGATCATCTTTGTAACAGGCGTGGGGCTGATGATGGTCGATGGCTTGTTGCTTCTCCTGGGCTATTTTTCACTGGTCTTTTCGGCGGGAGGTTTTTTGCTATGGATCGCGGCGTTTATCATGGCGCGGAGTCTGCGCCGCAGTGACAGCCTCGACTTCTCGCCGCGCTATAAAAGCACAAAGGAAATCCTGCACGCCCTGCGCGACGACCTCAAACACGGCTCCACCTTCACCGGCCATCTTGATCTAACGGGAGCTCTGCTGAGTACAAAAGTGGCGCGCGAAGCAAAAGACGCGCAAAACCGCACCACGAAACTCTTTGCCGATCCGTGGCTTTCGCTCAAAGCCAAACTTTATGACGGCAATGTATTGCGTGTCACAGCGATCCAAAAATCCAAGAAACGCGATTCGTATTGGAAACGAAGCCGCATCAGCGGAAAATCCAAGTTAAAGCCTGAAAAATTCAAAGGCACCGAACAGGAATTGAAGGTCCGCATTGTAGTCAACCCGGAAGTATATAAGATCGTCCCCAACAACGAATTCAAGCCGGGCGCGAACATCGGCAAATACACCATCGCGCAATTAAGTACCGATGGCGGCATGGTCAATGTGGTCGCCACATCCCCGTTCGACGAGGTGGAACAGTCTCACATCCTCGGCTTTTTGAAATCGACATATTCCCTCCTTCAACGAAAGGCATCCTAATATGAGCAGAAAAGTCATCCCTTTTATTGCGGCATTTGTTCTCGCATGTCTTGTCATGGTCGTGGCTGGCGTGTTCTCGTTTAGCGGCGCGGTCTCCGCTGAAAAGTTTGGCAGTGACCAGATATGGACCCAGTCCTATAGCGCGGCGGAAAGCATGAAGGTCATCGACGTGACCGGGGACGGGCAGTATGATCTGTTCATCCAGAATATCAGCGGGGTGCGAATCTACGATGCGGGCGGGAACATCCTCCAGGATTTTGTATACGCCAACCCGAAGACAACGCTGGGCGATGTGAACGGCGACGGCGTGGAGGACATCATCGTTTATCACAGCGGCAACTCCTTTTCCGTCGATACGATCATCAACGGACAGCAGAAAACCATTGCCAGCCAGTTGCCTGTGTACACTCCCTCACGAAATGCGGTGATTCGCTTTGAAAGCGGCCCCCAGATCGTGCTTGGGGATAACGGAGGTAATCTTGCATCCATCTCCACGAACGGGCAGTTGCTGTGGCAAAAAGATTTCGGAAGCGATGAAACCCGCGGCATGGACGACGCGAGAATCGGCGGGGTAATACACGTCGCCATCGCAACCTACGACGGCAGCCTTGGCGTCTTCGACTCGAATGGGAATATCGTTTGGGAAGTGGATCAGGAACAAATCCGCCGCATGCGCGCCTACGACCTGAACGCCGACGGCAACAGTGAGATCATCACCGGCGGCGAATATGGCGCGCTCTTTGTCTACAACGCAAAGGACGGAAGCGTATTGTTCAGCAAATCCATCGGGCAGGCCGTGAGCGAAGTGCGGACGGTGGAACTGAACGGCGATCCCTCTTCACGGGAATTCGTCGTCGGCGGCAAGGAAGGTGGAATCTGGGCGTTCTCTTTCAACGGGACAACTGCCACTCAAATTTGGACAGCTTCTCTCTCCGACAAAGTGACCGAAATCTCCGGTCTCGACATCGACGAAGACGGCAAGGAAGAAGCAGTCATCGGAGACGACTCGGGCAAGGTGGCGGTCTTCACCGAAAATGGATCGCGCAACAACCTGCCGTCGCACAACAGCGGCATCACCCGCATCGATATCGGCAAACTTGGAAACGAACGCTACGTTGTTATTGCCGATGGAAGCGATGTACAGGTGAATAAGGTCGATTTCAATTCCATCCCGGGCTTTCAATATACGCCCTTGATTGTGGGATTGGTCGTTTCGGCGATCATCCTGATCATCGCAGCGATTCTCGCGTCCATCCCGCCGAAGCCTGAGATGAAAGTTTCCTTCCAGGATAAGAGCAAAGAATCGCTCGAAGCCCAGCGCCGTATGCTCAAAGAATCGATTGCGGATGTGGAACGCCTGCGCAAATCGGGCGAAGTAACAGGCGACGCCTACCTTGCAAGGCTCAAACGTCTGCGCAGCGATCTTTCCGAAAACGAAGCCGCGTACAAAACAGCAGGTTACCCGATCAAAGTGGAGACCTTCCAATGCCCCAACTGCGGCGGCACACTGGAATTGGGCATGGACAAATGCGAGTATTGCGGGCAGGTGATTTTGTCGTAATGTGTAGATCGTGATGCGTAGTTCGTGGTACGTAAAAAAACGCGCTCCGGAAATGGGGCGCGTTTTTTTTTGTTACTCACGGTACTTCTTACGAATTACTCGTCATCTTCCTTCCAAGCCGTCAACTTATTCAACACCTTTACTTCCTCCGCATCGAGTTTGACGTTCAGCGCGCCGAGGTTTTCATTTAATTGTTCGATGGATGTTGCGCCGATAATGGGACTGGTGATGACCGGGTCAGCAAGCATCCACGCGATAGCCACCTGCGCAATCGTTGCCTGATGGCGAAGCGCAATCACATCCATTTCTTCCAACAAGGCAAAATTCTTGTCGCTCATGGAACGCTTGCGTCCTTCGGCGCGCCTGCTTTGAGGCAGAGGCGTATTTTTGCGATATTTGCCTGTCAGGAATCCCCCCGCCAGCGGACTATACGGAATCACGGCAATTCCATACGCCTTGCAAACTGCATGTAATTCACGTTCGAATTCATCGCGGTGAATCAGGTTGTAATGCGGTTGAAGCGAGTCATAACGCGCAAGGTTGAATTTATCTGAAACCCAAAGCGCCTGCATCAACTCCCAGGCCGCATAGTTCGAAGCGCCGACGTAACGAACTTTTCCCTGCCGCACAAGATCATCGAATGCGCGCATGGTCTCTTCGATGGGAGTTTCCTCGTCTGTCCAATGGGATTGGTAGAGGTCAATGTAATCCGTCTGCAAACGCCGCAGCGATGCTTCCACAGCGTTGATGATATGCATGCGGCTCAATCCCTGATCGTTCGGTCCCTTACCCAGTTCCCCGCGCACTTTGGTGGCAAGCACAACCTGATCACGCGGGATTTTATTCTTCTTCATCCAATTGCCGATATACGCTTCCGCCACGCCGCCCGGGTTGCCCTCCACCCATTTTGAATAGATATCGGCGGTATCGATGAAGTTAATCCCCGCATCGAGCGTGGCCGAGAGAATGAGCTGCGTATCTGCCTCGTTTACTGACCAGCCAAACTGCATTGTCCCCATGCACAGCGGCGAGACTTTAAGTCCCGTTTTGCCAAGCGGTCTGTATTCCATATGCGCCTCCATTGGATGGATTATAAACAAAAAAAATGCGGCCACTGAAATCAGTGACCGCATATTCATTCAATCAGCAACCTATTGCACGTTGAACTGCTGCTCGCCGACCTTTGCGCCGTTGAGGTAAATCTCGACCCGGTAACTTGCGGACGGGAAGCCGCCCGACGTGCTTTCGATCTGCGCATACATGGTCGATTCGCTGTTGTAGGTATAGTCAGTGACCACAAACGGCGTGGCGGGATCTTGTCCTTCCACATTGAGCGCGAACCATTTGATCTGGAACTGCGCGCCGGCCTCGATTCCGTTGACGTCGAAAAACACATAGATGATGTCTGTCGACGCGAAGGTGGTGGTTTTGTTCGTGCCCCCGGCGTCGTTTGCCATATAAATATTCGAGATTCCGGGAGGGGCGCTCTCTCCGCAGGCCAGCATCGAGGCAAGAATGGCAAGTATTGCAAGCAAAATGGCAAGTTTGGATTTCATGACTACATTCTCCTTTTGAATTGTCAGGGCAGAACACCCGCCCGGTTTACGGCATTATACAGCAAGGTATATAAGAAGCGCTCCCCTATTTCGGCTATTCAACTTCGATGTAGATTCTCTTGTTTATCGCGCCTTTGCTCTTGTAATCCGTTACTTTGATTTTACCGACTTCCGATGTATTCATTACATGCGTGCCGCCGTCGGCTTGCAGGTCGAGGCCGACGATCTCCACCGTCCGCACCTGCAGGATTCCCTCGGGCAGGAGGTTGATCTTCGTGCGGATCAGATCGGGGATTTGGAACGCTTCCTCGCGCGGCAGAATCTTCACTCGAATCTCGCGTCCTTTTTGGACCTCGGTATTGACCGCTGTTTCGATATCGCGCACCAGCTCCCCGCGCATGGTCTCGAATTCAAAGTCCATGCGGCCTTTGAGCGGGTCCATGTCGCCGCCGGTGACCTTCGCCCCATAATCACGGAACACGGTTCCGCACAGGATGTGCAAAGCCGTATGGGTGCGCATCAGCTGATGTCGCCGTACCCAGTCCAATGTCCCGGTTGCCGCGCCGGGGGCAGGCATGGGTGAAGTCCCGCCGAGAAAATGCAGGACGTCATCGCCTTGCTTCTTCACTTTTTCCACAGGGAAGGTGACGCCGGCGACGATCAGCGATCCCACATCGCAGGGCTGGCCGCCTCCGCCGGGGTAAAACGCGGATTGGTCGAGAACCACGGCGCGAGTGTCCACATCCACCGAAGTAATGGTCGCGGAAAATTCTTTGAGGTAGGAATCGGTTTGATAGAGGAGGCTGGTCATGCGCCGATTATAGCCGGGAACGTTGCAGATTAGCATTAGATTAAGAAGTTCGTTCCCTGCTTGACTCTGCGGCTTTGAATATTGTATAGTATTTAGCGGCTATCGTTCAAAAGGCACCGCCCCCGGGTTGTGCCTTTTGTTTGGTAATCATTCAAGCCATAAAATCTTATTGCAAGGAGAGGCAATGATACAAGTTAATGGTCTCACCAAAGACTACGGCGCGCGGCGCGCCATTAACAATTTGAAGTTCGACGCCCAGCAGGGAGAGATCGTGGGCTTCCTCGGGCCGAATGGCGCGGGAAAGACAACCACCATGCGCATCCTGACCGGTTACATGCCCCCCACCGACGGCGAAGCCATCGTGGCAGGATACGATGTGGTCGAAGAGTCGCTCGAGGTCCGCAAGCGTGTGGGATACCTCCCCGAAACCGTTCCGCTCTACACCGACATGGTCGTCTTCGATTATTTGAAGTTCATGGGCGAACTGCGGCACATCCCCAACGTGGACGATCGCGTCGATGAAGTGCTGGACATGGTTGGGTTGCTCGATCGCTCCAACGGCTACATTGGCAACCTTTCCAAAGGCATGCGGCAAAGAGTGGGACTCGCCCAGGCGCTTCTTCATCGCCCCGAAGTGTTGATCCTCGACGAACCGACGATCGGCCTCGACCCCGGGCAGGTGGTGGAAGTGCGCGAACTCATCCGTGAGATCGGAAAAGAAAGAACGGTGCTTCTCTCCACCCATATCTTGAATGAAGCGCAAAACATCTGCGACCGCGTGTTGATCATCAACAAGGGCAGGATCGTCGCCGAAGACACCACCGAAAACCTGCAAGCCCGCCTGATCGGGGCGGAGCGCGTGATCATCCGTGTGCGCGGCGAATCAGACGACCTCGCCAAGACCGTCAAACAGGTAAAAGGCGTGCAGTCGGTGGAAACGAAGGACGACGGCGCGGTTGAATTTGAGTTTTCCTCCGGGAAAGATATGCGCCCGGAAGTCGCCAAACAGGTGATCAAGGCCGGCTACGACCTGCTCGAAATGCGCCCGCTTGGCATGAGCCTCGAGGAAATCTTCCTTGAACTCACCGGCGTCGACAAGAAGAAATAAGGAGGAATCTCATGAGAAATATTTGGACTGTCGCAAAACGCGAATACGACAATTACTTCAACAGCCCGCTGGCGTATGTGGTGGCCTTTGCCATCCTCCTGCCGATCGGCATTTATTTTTCGTTGATCATGTTCATCAGTTCACAGCAGGCCATGATGGGCGGCCCCGCCCCCGAAAGCACGCCGATGAACTGGCTCTTTGTATTCCTGATGATCTTCCTCAGCCCGGCGCTCACCATGCGCCTGCTCTCCGACGAAGCCCGCATGGGCACGCTCGAACTTTTGCTTACCGCTCCCATTCGCGACTTTGAACTGGTGGCCGGCAAATGGCTGGGGTCGTTCCTGTTCGTCCTTTCGATCGCATCCTTCACGCTGGTCTTTCCGATCGCCATCGACAACTTTGTCACGCCTGGCATCGATTGGAAGATGACCCTTTCCTCATACCTCGGCCTGATCCTCGTCTGCTCTTCGTTGCTTGCGTTGGGCACAGGCATCTCGGCCATCTTCACCAATCAATTCGCCGCGTTCTTCACAACGCTCGGCCTGTTCTTCTTCCTCTGGTTCATGATCGCGCTGCCTGCAGGCTACCTGCCCGAAGGCGGAGACGTGCTGAACTATCTCAGCCTTTCCGATCACTTTTCAAATTCAATGAACAGGGGCACGATCAACCTTGGGGATATTGTTTACTACATCAGTCTCACCGCGCTGGGCCTGTTCGCCGGCACCACTGCGGTCGAAATTCGGAGATGGCGCTAATGGCTGGAAAAAAGAAAAACCCAAATGCGAAATACGCCCTGATCGCGCTGATCGTGGCCGGGGTGGCGTGCGTATCCACCGGCTTGATCGGCGCGGCCAAAGGCCTGCTCAATATCAAACTGGTGACGCTCGAAAACACAGACGGACTCAACCTTGCCCTGCAAATCAGCATTGCCCTGCTCGTGGCAGGATTGGCATCCTACGCAATCCTTTCACCGGACACGATTCGCCGTTTCCTTACCGGACGCCAGGCCCGCTACGGTTCCAATTCGCTGATTATCAGTTTGGCCTTTGCCGGCATCCTGATCGTGGCGAATATGCTTGCCTATCAAAATCCTGAATTTCTCGGCGCTCCCTGGGATTGGACCGAAGATCAATCGAACACGCTCGCGCCGGAAACGCTGGCGGCGCTCGATTCGCTCCCCGAAAAAGTGACCGCCACCGCGTTCTACACCGCCAATCTCGATCCCACAAGCGCGGAGGAATTGCTGTTGAAATTCAAGAACAACAGCGGCGGCAAATTCGACTACAAGTTCGTCAACCCCGATCTTGACCCGGTTGCCGCGCGTGAAGCGGGGGTCACCGGCGACGGAAAGATTCTGTTCACCATGGGCGACACCAAAGAGATCGCTTCCTTTGCAAGCGAAACCGAATTTGCGCAGGTGCTCATCCGTTTGATCAGCCCCGAAGCGCGTGCTGTCTACTTCCTTGAAGGCCATGGTGAAGCGTCCATCGAGGCCGGCGGCGAGGTTAGTTTCTCGATCGCCAAATCCACGCTGGAATCGAAGAATTACACCGTCAGTTCGCTCAACCTGCTTGCGACAAACAAGATTCCGGAAGACGCGCTTGCGATCATCATTGCGGGTCCGATGAAACCACTGCAAAGCGGTGAAATCGCCCTGCTCAAGGAATATGTGGAGAAGGGCGGCTCGCTCGTTGTGATGGAAGACCCGCTGATTGTCACCGAGTTTGGCGATACCTTCGATCCCCTCGCCAAATACCTTACCTCCGATTGGGGCATCGTCCTCAACAAAGACATTGTGATCGATCTCGAAAACACAAACAATCCGTTGCAGGCGGTTTCTTCGCAGGCATTTCCGCACCCGATTACGCAAAACCTCAGCGCCAACTACATTGTGATCCTTCCACAGGCGCGAAGTTTGAGCATTGCTGGTGCCACGCCGGAAAATACATCCCCGTCCCCGCTCATCATGACCACCGAGAAGTCATGGGGCGAAACAGAACTGGTTTCGGGAGAAAACCCGTCCTTCGATGAAGGCAAAGATACCCTCGGCCCGTTGACTCTTGCAATAGCCTCCGAAAATTCCATAAGCGGCGGGCGCGTGGTGGTGTTCGGCAACTCGACCTTCGCCACCGACCAGGCCTTCGACGCCTACGGCAACGGCAACATGTTCGTCAATTCGGTGGATTGGGCCGCCGAGCAGGAAGACTTGATCAACATCACACCACGCGAACAAACCCAGCGCACCCTCAACCCGATTCCAAACTGGGTGATGCTCGTGATGATCCTCATGGCAGTGATCGTCGTGCCGGGAATCGTGGTCGTTGCCGGTATTTCATCGTGGCTTAGCCGCCGCAGGAAAGGCTAGAGAATGGCCGGCAAAAAAACAGCCACAACCAAAACAACAGCACGGAGAAAGCCGGTAACGAAAAAGGCAACATCCACGCCCATCCGCGCAAAAGAGCAGAAGCCGGCAGTCAGCCTTGGGGCCTGGATCACGCTCCTTTTGCTGGCGGCGATCGTGGCCTTTGCGGCGTACCTGAACAAGGACAAACAAGCCGAAGCGGAGGCCACTCCCACCGGAGAGGCGATTGAATACCTGTTCCCCCCCGCCGACGGGACGGTGTCCAGTATAGAGGTCAAGCCTGCCGAGGGCGATACGGTGCGCATTGCCCGCAATGCGGACAATGTCTGGGCGATGGAACTGCCTCTCGAAACAGAAGCAGACCCGGGGTATTCGGAAGCGGCGGCTAGTCAGGTATCCGCTTTGACAGTGACCAATTCTCTTGAAGGCAATCCATCCGATTTCGGGTTGGAAGAGCCCGCCTACGTCATCACTGTCGAGTTCGCGGGAGGTAAAACGCACACGCTGGAGATCGGCGACAGCACCCCCACAAACAGCGGATATTATGTACGGCTGGACGGCAAAAAGATTCTGATCACAGACCTGAGCGGAATCGACTCGCTCCTGCAACTTGCGATGTTTCCGCCATATCTGAACACTCCGACGCCAACCGCAACCGTCACACAGACATCCACGCCTTCACCGACAGCCACGCCCGCGCCGCCCACCGCTGAAACAAGCGCAACTCCATCGCCTTAAGGGGTTATATAAGCGACATCGTTGTTCTGTTCGCAGTTGAACTGCAAACAGAACGTTCGGAAGCGTGTAATATTCATGTCCTGCAAGGCATCTGAAAGGCGGGTGGGGATTGATTTTCGGTTAAAAAAAGTGTATTCTGATTAGGGTCTTGGAGTGGTATTTTCTCAATCAAGCGGTGCGTGGGATGTCGTAAGCGTGCGTAGCGCGCTCACGACATCCCGCTTCCCCCCTTCATTTTGAAACGATACGTTTTGAAGGTAAAAATTTTAAAAACTGGATGTGTAAATGGATGTAGATAAAATTCTGATCGTTGACGACGAAGAGGAATTCTCCGCGATAGCGAGACTCGTTGAGTTGGGGCGGCAAAAATCATACGTAACCCTGGACGATATTCTCCACTTCTTCCCTGAAGCGGAACAGGATGTGGAACAACTTGAGGAGGCCTTTTCGGCGCTCCTCAGCGCCGGCATTCCGTTCATGGAAGATAACATCACCGCCGAACCCACCGAGGACGAACTGGTTGCGGTGGAGCAATCGACGGAGGTGGAGGATTTGCCGGATCCGTCCCTCGACGATTACCTGGCCAACATCGACACCGACGACACGATCGGCCTGTATCTCAAGGAAGTGAGTCGTGTGCCCCTGCTGACGGCGGTGGAGGAAGTGCAACTCGCCCAGCGCATCGAACGCGGTCGCTCGGCCCGGGAGGAACTGGCTCACGGAAATGTGGCCAACAAACGCCGCCTTGAACTCCGCCGCTCGATCGAAGACGGCTGGGCCGGGCGCGAACACCTCATCACCGCCAACTCGCGCCTCGTGATTTCGGTGGCCAAAAAATATATGGGACGCGGCGTTCCCTTCCTTGATTTGATTCAAGAGGGCAACATCGGCCTGATCCGCGCAACGAAGAAATTCGATTACCGCCGCGGGCATAAATTCTCCACCTATGCAACATGGTGGATTCGTCAGGCCGTCACCCGCGCCATCGCCGACCAGGGACGCACCATCCGCGTACCCGTTCACATGGGCGACCAGATCAACAAACTTTTGCGCGTGCAACATCAACTGACCCAACGCCTCGGGCGCGAACCCAGCGTGGACGAACTTGCCGAAGCATTGGATGTGCCGCCCAAAAAAGTGGAGAATATGATCCAGGTGGCGAGGCGCCCGCTTTCGCTGGAAACGCCTACAGACGACGAGGAAGATTCGGTGCTTGGCGACTTCATCGAAGACGACGAAGCCCCACCACCGGATGAAACCGCCACCTACAACCTGTTAAAGGAACATCTCGGCGAAGTATTAAACGGACTTCCTCCGCGCGAGGTGCGCATTCTGCAATTGCGCTATGGCCTGCTCGACGGGCAAGCCTATACACTCGAAGAGGTTGGCCGCAAGATGGGAGTCACCCGCGAACGTGTAAGGCAGATCGAAGCGCAGGCGTTGAGCCGCTTGCGCCACCCATCCATCCGCAGGAAACTGCGCGATTATTTGGGAGAATAAAGAGAAGCCCCTGATGAAAAATCGGGGGCTTTTTTTCTGCTAAAATCAAGGGGAGACTCAAGTCATGCCAAACACGCCACGCCTATCCATCGTCATGCCATGCCTGA
>JACPVD010000325.1 GCA_016191895.1 Chloroflexota bacterium
CCAGCGAGTAAATCTCAACGGGTCGTGACCATCACGACCCGTTTGTGTTTTAATTCCTACTGGACTCCGAAGTCCCTAGACTTCGGTGCAAAATCTGGAGATTTTGCACTCCGCGATAAGGACCCCCCAATGAAACTCAACCTGCAAACCACCGCATTCATCTTCCCCGGGCAAGGCTCGCAAGCCGTCGGTATGGGCAAAGACCTCGCCGCCCAATATCCAATCGCAAAACAAACCTTCGACGAAGCTGACTCCATCCTCGGTTTTTCGCTGTCCAATTTGATGATGGAAGGCGCGAAGGAGGAACTCGACGATACGCTCAACACCCAGCCCGCATTATTCGTCCATTCACTTGCCGCATTCCGCGCCTTCTCGGATTCTTTTCTTAATCCGACAACTGCTCCTGCCATGATGGCTGGTCATTCGCTGGGAGAGTTATCTGCCCTCGCCGCATCTGGGGCATTATCCTTCGCCGACGGCTTGCGCCTCGTCCGCAAACGCGCCGAGTTAATGAAACGCGCCGGCGAACTCGCACCCGGCGGCATGGCGGCGATTCTCGGCCTCGACATTCCCACGCTCGATAAAGTCTGCGCCGAAGCAAGCACAGCGGATGAAACCGTGCAGGTCGCCAACGACAATTGCCCGGGACAGGTTGTCATCTCCGGTGCAAAGGCCGCCGTGGAACGAGCCATGTCCGGCGCAAAAGCCGCCGGTGCAAAACGCGCTTCGCCGTTGGCTGTCTCCATTGCCGCACACTCCACTCTAATGGAATCCATTCAAGACGAATGGAACAACGCGGTCAACTCGGCGAATTTCTCTGCCTTGAAAATCCCGGTGATCGGAAATGTCCATGCCCAGCCGCTGGCCGATGAAAACGCCGCCCGCGCCGATGTCATTGCGCAAATGCAATCCCGCGTGCGCTGGACCGATTCGGTGAGTTACATGGTCTCGCAGGGAATTAATACCTTTGTGGAAGTCGGTACCGGCGCTGTGCTGGGCGGCCTTGTCAAACGCATTGCGGACGGCATGACCATTCTTCCACTCGGCAATCCACAGGATTTTGCCGTGCTGGAGTAGGATGCCGTAACACGGACTTTAGTCCGCGCGGGCAATATAGCGTCAAAGCTACGCCGATGAAAAAAACAATCTTCCTTCTTGTTCTAATCTCCATGTTGGCCGCCGCATGTGAACCTCTGCCAATGACGACAATTCCATTCGTCACGCAGATTCCGTTTTACGCCAGCGAGACGCCCGTGCCGTTCATCATCCCGGTGACGGATACGCCGATTCCTCTTGAATCCGAAACGCCGACCCCGGAGTTTATTGTCCCTGTCACTGAAACGCCGACTCTTCCTGCGACCTCCAAATGGTGGGATGTGTATTTCACCGACCCGTTGACGGTCAACAACCCCGACGTCATCACAGGTTCCATCGAAGAAAAATTGATTCAATTTATCAACAACGCGCAGATCAGCATTCACATTGCTTCGTTCGAGTTCAATCTCACGCCTGTGGCGGAAGCCCTCATCGCGGCGAAGAATCGCGGCGTGGACGTGAAGTGGATCACGGATAACGAGAACGGCCTGGAATACGACATCCAACCCGGGCGCGGACAATTTGCCCTTTTGACGGGATCAGGCATCGAGGTCAAGGATGATGCGGGGCGTTCCGCTTTGATGCATAACAAATTCTGGATATTCGATCAACAAATTACGTGGACAGGGTCGACGAACATTACAGTCAATGGAATTTTCAAGCAGAATAATAACGTGCTGGTGATTCGTTCCCCGGAGATCGCTTATATCTTCGAGCGCGAGTTCCAGGAAATGTGGGGCGGACAATTTGGTCCGCGTGCGCCGTCGACGGTGAATAATCAATGGGCGATTTTGGATGGGACCCCCGTTCAGGTTTTGTTTTCATCGGAAGATAATGTGGTGAGTAATCTCATTGCGCTGGTGAATGACGCGCAAATAAACATCCGTTTTCTGGCATTTAGTTTTACCGATTATCCGCTGGCGCAGGCGATGATCGACAAACATAAAGCAGGGTTGGATGTGAAGGGCGTATACGAAACGTTTAGCAGTGCCGGCTCGCGCTCCGAGTTGCGGACGTTTTGGTGCGCCGGTGTTCCCGCAAGGCAGGATGGCAATTCGGGTTTCCTGCATGATAAGATCATCATCATCGACAACAGCATCGTGGTGACAGGCTCGCTGAATTACTCATCGAATGCCGATGAGTCAAATGAGGAGAACGTGGTCATTGTGGATAATGCCGAAATCGCGGCGTTGTATTTGCAGGAATTCGATAAGCTTTGGAATCAGGCCCATGACGTGGAGCCGGGAACGTTTACGTGCGAGTAGCGCTTCCTGCGCTTCGACCCTTCGATTAGGTTGTGACCACCCTTCGACTTCGCTCAGAGAGCGTTTCTAAGTCCAATTCCGAGGTAACAAACTGGGGTGTGGGTTGTTTTGGGCGCGCGAAGCGCGCCCAAAATTTACATGCGAGTGGCCGGCGTTACATTCGTTACGAAAAAATGAGTATCTTCATTTCCAAATCCCTCCAGATGAGTGGAGTATAATGGCGGCATGAATGCCTTGTCTGGCAATTTGATTGTCAGCGCCGACTTCGTTGCGGTTATGGGAGTGTATCTGGTCAAGCCATGCGCCTGACCAGATTTTTTGTTAAGGAGAACCATGAAACTCAGTAAACTCGCGCTCGACATCGCCGAATCCCCGACCTTTGCATTGAACGAGGAAGCGCGCCTGCTTCGCGAACGCGGCGAGGCTGTGATCAATTTGGGCATCGGCGAACCGAAGAACAAGACCCCGATCTCCGCCATGCTGGCTTCGGGAGCAAAACTCTCCAGCGGCGAAGTGAAATACACCCCGCCCGACGGCTTGCCTTCGATGAAGAAGGCGGTCATCCGCTATACGGAGGATAATTACGACCGCCTTGCCGCGCCTGAAAATGTGATCGTCACCAATGGGGCAAAGCAATCCCTGTTCAACATCTTCTATTCCATTTTGAACCCGCAGGATGAGGTGATCATCATCGCGCCGTATTGGGTTTCGTACCCGGAAATGATCAAGATGTGCCTCGGCATTCCTGTAGTGGTCACTCCCGAAGACGGCACGTTCACGCCGCGCTTCGAGGATATCGAGAGGGCGGTCACGTCGTCCACGCGGGCGATCGTGGTCAACAGCCCAAACAATCCATCGGGGGCGATCTATCCGCCGGATCTGATCGAAAAGATTGTGAACCTGTGCGAGAGCAGGGGCATCTTCATGATCTGCGACGACATCTATCACAAATTGACCTTCGACCGCAACGTTGCGCCGCCCGCTTATTCCTTTACCAAAAAGGACGTGGAAAATTCCAATATCATCGTCGTCAATGGGGTGGCTAAGTTGTACGGCATGACCGGCTTCCGCATTGGGTGGGTGGTCGCCCCGCGCGGGCTGGTGACGGTGATGACCAATGTCCTCGCGCAAACGACATCATGCGTTTCGCCGATCGCGCAGGCGGCGGCGGAGGGCGCGTTGAATGGCTTACAGTCGGTTGTGGAGGCGCTGCGTTTGCAGATCGAGAATAACCGCAATGTGTTGTTGCAGGAGTTGAAGTCATTCCGAGGGGCGCGGTTGATCGAACCCAAAGGGACGTTCTATGCGCTGATCGACTTGCGGGCCTTCAACCCGAACTCGGTGGAGCTGTCGAAATTCCTGTTGAAAAAGGCGCTGGTGGTGACGGTGCCCGGCAAAGAGTTTGGCATGGAAGGGCACATCCGCATTTCGTTTGCGGGGTCGATATCCGATATCACCGACGGTGTGGCGCGGATCAAATGGGCGCTGGATTCCGCGTCTCCCAATGAGATTTACATCGGCGACAAGAAGATGATAAGAGATTGGATGTAGGGAAGCGTAAAGGCGCAGGCAGGTAAGGCGTAGACACGTAGACAGGTAAAAGCGTAGACATGTAGACACGGAAACCCCTTTTCCAGGTATCTGCTGTTTGTTTCCCTGTTTACTTGAATACTTGTATACTTGCTTTATCCGATTTCCAAAATACAACCAGAGGAGAAAAGAGGAGAGCGTTTATGAACAATTTGTTGAACATCAAGTCCCCGGCGGAAGCCATTGCCCAAACGCGCAAGGCGGATTTCAACCTGTCGAACCAGGGCGTTTCCAATTTGCGGCTGGCGTATTGGAATCTTACGGCCGAAGCGTTGGTGGAAGAGGCGGTCTTTCGCAACGAGGGCGCGGTCGTTGCGGGCGGGCCCTATACTGCCAACACCGGCAAACATAAAGGCCGAAGCGCAAACGACAAATTCGTGGTGCGTCACACCGATTCGGAGAACAACATCTGGTGGGGCGTATACAACCGCCCATTCGACGGGGACAAGTTCGAGGTCCTGTATGACCGCATGCTGGGATTTATGCAGGGCAGGGATGTCTTTGTGCAGGACGTCTATGCGGGCGCGGATGAGTCGTATCGTCTCAATGTCCGCTTTGTGACCGAACTTGCATGGCACAGTCATTTCATCCGCAACATGTTCATCCTGCCGCAGTCGCTGGAGGAATACAAACGCTTCACGCCCGACTTCACCGTGATCGACATGCCGTCGTTCAAATCCGCGCCGGCGGTGGACAGCACAAACAGCGAGACGTTCATCATCCTGTCATTTGAAAAGAAGATCGTCATCATCGGCAACACGGCCTATGCGGGCGAAATGAAGAAATCGATTTTCACAATTCTGAATTATCTCCTGCCGCTTCAAGGCGTGCTTTCGATGCACTGTTCCGCCAACGTGAATCCGAACGATGAAAACGATGTGGCGCTGTTCTTTGGACTGAGCGGAACGGGCAAGACCACGCTGTCGGCGGATCCTACGCGTCGTCTCATCGGGGACGACGAGCATGGGTGGAGCGATAACGGCGTATTCAATTTCGAAGGCGGATGCTACGCAAATGTCATCGGGTTGTCTGAATCTGCCGAGCCGCAGATTTTTTCCACCACCAAACGTTTCGGCACGATTCTCGAAAACGTTCCCTGCGACCCGGTCACGCGCATGGTCGATCTCAACGACGACTCGATCACCGAGAATACCCGCGCCTCGTATCCGCTGGAATTCATCGATAATGCCGTGCCTGAAAAGAAAGCGGGACACCCGAAGAATATCATCCTGCTCACCTGCGACGCAAACGGGGTTATGCCGCCGATTGCGAGGCTGACGTCGAACCAAGCGTTGTATCAATTCATTTCGGGCTACACGGCCAAACTCGCCGGCACCGAAGTGGGACTCGGCAAGGAGCCGGCCATCACTTTC
>JACPVD010000326.1 GCA_016191895.1 Chloroflexota bacterium
CCAGACGAGAGGAAGAAGATAAAACCAAAATGGAATCTGAAGTTCGATGATGTTTGCGGCAAGGCGCTCGGCGCGGAGTTCCGAAAACCCGCGATCGACAGTCGCGCGATTTCACGCGCAAGCGAAAACTGATACCAGATATACAAAGCCGCAAACATCGCGCCGGCGGAGGCGACCAGGTCGCCAAACAGCAGGATCGCGCGTTGTTCGCTGGGTCGTAATCGAATCCGAGGTCTTTGAATATCAGCCATAAATCAGAAACTTCTCCCTCATCCCCGCCCCTTCTCCCCGGGGGAGAAGGGAGTCCCCTCTCCTTTTGGGAGAGGGCTAGGGTGAGGGCGCGTAAGACTCCACAAAAAGCCCGCGCCCCATGAGATGTGCATGGTTGCAATTGCAAGCGGAATTCCGGGAATCAAAAAGGATTTGCGTTTTTCGATTGCAAGTTTCAACCCGGCCAGCCCGAGCGCCGAGAGATAAAAAAGCAATTCAGCAGATAGAAGAACGCGCGCAAGCCCGACGAACAAGGATAACACAAGAAGAATGAACAGGCTTAAGACAAACACAGGCGGCAGGGCCTGCCGCCAGCGCAAGGTATGCGGATAACGCTTCAACATTTTCAATTTCCAAAAACCATAACGCCAATATTGACTCGCCAATCCGCCGAGCGCGCCTCGCGAAAAATACACCGAGCGAATCGACGGGTCGAGCCAGACCCTGCCACCTGATTCTCTCACGCGGGTATTGAACTCGTAATCTTCATTTGCCAGCAGGGATTCGTCGAACGCGCCTATTTTCTCGATCAGTGAACGCCGAAACGAACCAAACGGCACGGTATCCACTTCGCCTTCCTTTGCATTGAGCCGGTACATCGCATCGCCCACACCCAACGGATGCGCCGCCGCTAATGAGATCGCCTGCGCAATTTTCGTCCCTGCCCCGGGGCGAATTTCCCACACGCCGCCCACGTTATCGCCTTTGCCGGCTTCGTGCGCCGCCACGCATCGTTCCACATATTCGGGGATGGGCATGGAATGAGCGTCGAGCCGGACAATGATCTCGCCGCTTGACTCGCGAATGGCCTGATTCAGCCCCGAGGGAATCGTCCTCACTTTGTTATCCACCACGCGAATCGCGAGACCGCCATGTTCTTTTTGGAAGGCGGCAATCACATCCCGCGTGCGGTCAGTGGACATACCGTCAGAGATGGTCAACTCCATTTGCGCAAGCGGATAGGTCTGCGCGAGAACGGCGTCGAGTAAATGACGGATGGTGGATTCTTCGTTATAACAGGGAACAATGATGGAAACGAATGGGGGCATTATGTATCACGTATCACGTATCATGTATTACGTGATGACTGTTGGTTTAGCGCACCGGCCTGCTCAATGGAAGAAAAACGTCAAAGGACGTCCCCTCTCCCAGCCTGCTGCGGACGTTTATTCTACCACCATGAGCCTGGACAATTTCCCGCGCAATCGCCAGCCCCAACCCCGCGCCATGTGTTTCCCCGCCCTTTCTCGCCGGGTCGGCCTGGTAAAACCTGTCAAAGATATGCGCCAGCGCCTGCGGAGGAATCCCCGCGCCAGTGTCTGAAACCGTGATTTGCATTTCGCCATTTGCAACCGATGCCTGCAGCCTGATCATTCCGTCACGCGGCGTGAATTTCAACGCATTATCCACAAGGTTGGTAAATACCTGCGCAAGGCGGTCGCCGTCGGCGGTGATGGACGGCAAATTTGCAGGCGCGTCCACTTGAATGATAACGTCCGCCTTCTGCAATTGCGGCGTAAACTTTTCCGCGATCGCATTCAATAGCCCCGTCACATTGACTCCCGCCATCGTAATATCCGCCGTTCCTGAATCGAGCCGCGCCAGGTCGAGCAAATCCAGCACCATGCGGTGCATCCGCCCCGACTCATCGTAAATTACCTGCGCCGCCTTCTGACGCGATTCATCTGTGTCTGCCGTGCCGTCCAACATCGCCTGCGCGAATCCCTGGATCGATGTAAGCGGAGTCTTCAATTCATGCGAGACGTTCGCAACAAACTCGCGCTGTGAC
>JACPVD010000001.1 GCA_016191895.1 Chloroflexota bacterium
CCATCCGGGCCATTTGCAAGTTATACGCCCATAACATGGAACACATTTACCACCCTGGCGGCATCCGAAGACGTAAGCGCGATCAGTTTCAATTGGGGTTGGGGCTCTCCCGCAGCGGGAGTCAATACATCCTTCTGGAGCGCCAGGTATGATGGGATGCTCCTTGCGCCGCAGGATGGTCTCTATATCTTTTATGTGGACGGCGTGGACGACGGCGTAAGACTCTATGTGGACAACAACCCGCTTATCGATAAATGGCTGGCGCAGCCGCCCACTTCCTACATAAGCGATTTGATTTCGCTGACTGCGGGTCTGCATCCCATACGAGTTGATTTTGCCCAGGGACCGGGCGGCGCAAGCATATACCTGTCCTGGAGTTCGAATACCTTCCCGAAGGAGTTAATCGACCCCGCTTCTTCGAGCATCGGCACGCCCAGCCCCGCGCCTACTTTTACGTCCACGCCGGTATCTTGCGATTGCCCTATATTGGATGTTCTAAACAAATGCTCGCAGGGAGTTATTGCAAATGGAATTCGCCTTGCGTCTATGCAGGACAGCGATGCAATCATCGCTCTGCTGTATCGGGTGGAGGACGAAGTTCTAGGTTCGACTCCAACAGGGCAGCGTTATATTGACCTGTATTACGAAAACGGTTTGGAAATTTCAGGAATCCTTGCGCGATCCCCGGAATTAACCGAAGAAGCGCTTGCCGCGCTTCAACTTTGGCAGCCCAATCTTCAAGCGCTGGTGGATGGAGACGGCGAGATGGCAGCCATTACCAGTGGGCAAGTGGAATCTGTTCAGGATTTTCTCGATCATCTTTCCACATTGGGAAGTTCGGCATTGCAGCAAACCATCGCCGGCGAACGCGCCCGCCGACCGCTTGAATCCATGTCCGGTATGACAATGGACGAAGCATGGAGTTACCTCAACGGCTACCAAATCGAATGGCTTCCGCCGCTCAACACGAAGAATCCATATAGCGCGCAGCAGGGGAAGGTCGTTCCGGTAGAATTCACGCTTACGGATATGAATGGGGAGTTCGTCGAAGATCCCTCCATAGAATTGCGTGTTTTGGATGCCAGCGGGAATGTGGTCATGATTTCGACCGGGATTTCAAAGAACCCGGCGCAGGGAATCACAATTCAGGGACACCCACAGGGGGCTGCGCCAAAGTATCATTACAACCTCGATACGAGCGGCCTGCCGAAAGGAAATTACACCGTGCAGGTTTTCTACAACTCGACGGCCCCGCAGGAAGCATCCGTTTGGCAGATAACGATTGTCGGGAAAAAGTAAATCATCGATGGCAGGCACATTCCAAAAACGCGAGGAGATCATCCTCGCGTTTTTGTCAATTTGACAATTCCAAGGCGCGTAGACGGTCGAGCGTAAAACCGGGTAAAATTCCGCCATCAAACTGAGAGGAGCGCTCATGTACGATAAAAAGAAACTGGATGAAATTAAAAATTCACTGGAACAATGGGAGAACGCGTCCCTGAAGAAGGCGCTGGCGCAATTACCGGAACTCGCCCCTGAATTCATCACCACCTCTTCGGAACCGATCAACCGAATTTACACGCCGCGGGATGTCGCGGAGATGGATTACGCGTCCGATCTTGGACTGCCGGGCGAATACCCCTACACGAGAGGAGTCCACCCGACGCTTCACCGCAGTAAACTATGGACGATGCGCATGTTCGCCGGTTTCGGCACGGCTGAGGAGACGAATCAGCGCTTCAAATATTTACTGGAGCAGGGTCAAACAGGATTGAGCATTGCCTTCGATTTGGCCACGTTAATGGGCTACGATACCGACCAACCCGAAGCGCTGGGCGAGTTCGGCAAATGCGGCGTGGCGATCTCCTCCCTGAAAGATATGGAAATTCTATTGGATGGGATTCCGCTGGATAAAGTTTCATCCAGCATGACCATCAACTCTCCCGCCGCGATCATCTGGGCCATGTACATCGCCGCCGCTGAAAACAAGGGCGTGCGTCCAGATCAACTGCGCGGCACCACGCAAAATGACATCCTCAAGGAGTTCATCGCGCAAAAGGAATTCATCTTCCCGCCTGAACCTTCCATGCGGCTTGTCGTTGATACGATGGAATTCGGGTCACAAAAAGTTCCGCAGTGGAACACGATCTCGATCAGCGGTTATCACATCCGCGAGGCTGGCTCCACCGCCGCGCAGGAACTGGCATTCACACTAGCCGACGGTCTCGAATACGTCCGCTGGGGCATTGCCCGAGGCATGGATGTGGACGAGTTCGCGCCGCGCCTGTCCTTCTTCTTCAACGCGCACAATGATTTCTTCGAAGAGATCGCCAAGTATCGCGCCGCGCGCCGCATTTGGGCGCGTGAGATGCGCGAAACGTTCAAGGCGAAGAATCCGCGCTCATGGTTATTGCGATTCCACACACAGACTGCGGGAGTTTCGCTCACCGCGCAACAACCTGAGAACAATGTCGTGCGCGTCGCCATTCAGGCATTGGCCGCAGTCCTTGGCGGAACACAAAGCCTGCACACCAATTCATTGGATGAAGCGCTTGCGCTCCCGTCCGAACATGCTGTGACCATCGCCCTGCGCACGCAACAGATCATCGCAGAGGAATCCGGCGTGACCAATACGGTCGATCCGTTGGGCGGCAGTTTCTTCGTCGAAGCGCAGACCGACCGAATGGAAAAGCAGGCGTATGATTATTTCCGCCGTATCGAAGAACTGGGGGGTGTGATTCCCTCCATCGAAAAGGGATTCTTCCAAAGCGAGATCGCGGATGCGGCCTATCGTTATCAGCGCGAGATCGATACCAACATCCGCAAGATCGTGGGCGTGAATGCCTACGCCGAAGACAAGCCCTTCACCATTCCAATCCTGAAAATGGACCCGAATGGATACACCCGGCAGGTATCCCGCCTCAACGAAGTCCGCAAGACGCGCGATAACGGCCGGGTCGGTCAAACGCTGGACAGGTTGCGCATCGCCTGCGAAGGCACGGAGAACACCATGCCGCATATCATGGAATGTGTCCATGCGTACGCGACGCTCGGCGAGATCGTGGGTGTGATGAAGGAAACCTTCGGCGAATATGAGGAAATGGCGGTGATATAAAAACTTCCACCCTCAGCGCAGTCGAAGGGCAGACGCAGGAAAAAATCTTAAAAAAATGGACAGCCTTTTGGGTTGTCCATTTTTTACGCCTGTTTTTTTACTTCGATTAATTCTTTCCTCCGTCGTTTCAATAACCTCGTTATTCGTTCGTACTTCTCGCGCGAAAGCGGATACGACCATGCGAGAACAATGGTGCCGGCCAGGATTAATGTGCCAAGCAGGGAAACCATCAACCGAATCGCCATCAGCGCGGAGTCGGGCTGGGTGAATTGAGTGACATCCCCCGGCGGCGATTGATACCCCGACCACCCAAGGATTTGCAGGGTGATGAAGATCACCAGCGCCCCGGTCAACTTGCGGATGAGGGTGCGGATGCCGTAATAGATACCCTCCTGTCTGCGGCCTGTGCGCAATTCATCCCACTCGATGACGTCGGGCAAGATCGAGTCGGGCAAAATGTAGGCGGCAGAAACGCCGATGCCTGCGAATGCGGCGATGGTCAACATCCAGGTAATGTCACCGGGTTGAATGGTGAAGATCAAAGCCTGCACAATGATCCATGCAGACATTCCAACGATATAAGCTTGAATTTTGTTGCGCCGCTTTGCGAACCACAACCAGAACGGGACGAATAAAACACAGACCAGCATCAACACGCCAAAGAAAGCAGACTCGAGTGCGAGGTCAATGCCGAGGATGTTGATCTTCGCAAGCAAGTCGCCCCGCGCAACCCAATACAATAAAAAGAATGGGAAGGTGATGGCAACCATGTCCACGGCAGACCAATTGAACATGTAAATTCCCGCCGCGTAACGGAAGGGAACGTTCTGCCAGGCGAGGCGCAATGTTTCGCGGAAGGGAATTGTCTCCTGCTCCTGTTCCTCGGATGCAAAGCGCTCGCGCACGAACAAGCCAATGAAGAAAAGCGGAAGCGAACCGATCGCGCCGAAGATCGCGCCTGCGGTAATGAATCCCTGCTGCTGCGAACCGCCGTTAAGGATGACCGCATCCACGATCATAGGCGCGGTGATGACCACCGTCATCGCAGACAACAATTGAAAAACGGTGCGGAAACTTGAGAGCGAAGTCCGCTCGTCGTAGTCTTGAGTCAATTCGGGGGTGAGGGAAAGATACGGCACTGCCACTAGAGTAGTGAGCGTATCCGAGATCATGAAAGCAAGAGTCACATAGATCAACAATCCCACCTGGCTTTCCCAATTCGGCGCGGTCCACAACATGACGAAGCTTAGTCCGAAAGGAAAAGCGAACCAAAGCAGGAACGGGCGGCGGCGGCCCAGCTTCGATTTCATACGGTCGCTTAACGTACCAATGATGGGGTCGTTGATCGCATCCC
>JACPVD010000295.1 GCA_016191895.1 Chloroflexota bacterium
CCGGTTGCCGGCGATGAAATAGACCAGCAAGAAGGCGGGCTGCCAAAAAGGGAAGAGCCACAGGATGCCGAGGAAGACGACGATGAAAATGACGGAAATGCCGTAATTATAGAAAAGACCCAGCGCGAATCCCGCTGCCAGCCAGAGCACGGAAAGAATGGACGATTTCAATATCGCGTTCGGGGTGATTACAAGGGACCTGATTTGTTCTTTCCATTTATTTTCTTTTGGTTGCATGTGTTTTTTCTCCTGATCGTTTTTGAGTTTCGTGCCGTCGACAGCGCCCATGAGGACGGCGGTTTTCATTGAAACATCAATTTAATTCCGCCATAAATCATCATGGTTGATATTGCAAGCCTAACCGCGAGGGAAATGTAATAACCCCAGTTCTTTTTGGACGGCATAATTTTCTCCGGCATGTTGGGGTTGCCCAAAATTTTTCTAAGCACGGAGTATGCTGGTTGCCAGCCGGCTGTCAGTATTGGGAAGCTGAAGTAAACCGACATGAAAACGATTAATATTCCTATATTGTTCAACCAGATATAGAGTCCCAGACCGATGAATTCCCAAATAAAGAATGCGCATCCAAACCGAAGAAATTCCCGTACACCAAAGCTCGACCAAAACCTTTTATACCATTCCTTCTGTTCCTCATTCATTTGCTCACCTCCTGATAACGACTTCATTCAACGGTTTTCTTTCCCGCGCTTCGGGAATCTCCGCAGCGCATCCAACTAAAAACATCGCCTGCGGCTCCCACGTTTCCGGCAACTCTAGCGCTTGGCGCGTTTCCTCCTGCGCGTAAAGCGGCCAGCAGATCCAGTTGCCGCCGAGGCCCTCGGCATGCGCGGCGAGCAGGAGGTACGTCCCCGCCGCGGCGACGGATTGAATCGCCATGATGGTTTCTTCGGGCGTTTCGGCGCGGACGGCAGTGGTGTCGCGGCAAAGCAGGATGATGACGGGAGCCTCGTTGATTCGGCGGATGGAGTTGGCGACGCGCTTTTCGATCTCGGATTCGGACGCGCCTTCGGAGAGCATGTCGGCGCGCATGGCAGAGGTGAGAGCCTGTCCGAGTCGCGTCTTGACGGACGAATCTGTCGCAACACAGAATCGCCAGGGTTGCAGGTTGTGTGCGGACGGCGCGAACGTGGCCGAGGTGAGAATCCGCTCGATGGCTGAAGCAGGTACAGGGCTTGTCCTGAGCGAAGTCGAAGGGTTCGGTTTGAAGCGGCGGATCGAGCGACGCGTCCGCAGGAAGGCGTGCAGGTCGTCTGCGTTAGTGGGCATCCACGTGCTCGGGCAAAATCTTGTAGATGACGCGCGTCTGGTTGGCGGGTTTCTTCCAGGGCTTGCCGTCGTATTTCAGCGAGAGGGCGTTGATGTGCTCGTCGCCGCCCTGCTCGGTATTCTCGTCCACGCGGCCGCGGATTTGCAGGTAGCGATAGGGCGTTTTTGGATCCTGGATGACGAGCGCCACGCGCGGGCGGGCGCGCATGTTGCGATCTTTGACGCGGCCTCTGGCGGTGTTGATGAGGATGTGTTTGCCATCCGCGTTGAACCAGACCGGCGTGAGCTGCGGCGAACCGTCGGGCATGATGGTGGCGAGGAAGAGGTAGGCTTTGGTCTCATCCTTGAGCAGGTCGTGAAAGTCAGTGGGAATGGGTTTCATGGAATTCATCCGAGATGCGAGTGCAGGAATTCAATGCTTCTTTGCCAGGCGAGATCGGCGGCATCCGGATTGTATTCAGGACGGTCGTCCTCGAAAAACCAGTGACGCGTTTTGGGATAGACGTGGAAGGCCACAAGCTTGCCTGCCGCGTCGAGCGATTTCTCCATTTTCTTTCGGCCCGATTCCGCTACGAATTCGTCAGTTTCCGCGAAGTGGCCGAGGAAGGCGGATTTCGTTTTTGCGTAATCGCCGCCTCGCGTTCCGTAAAATAGCACGGTCGCGGCGATGTCTTTTGGTTTTTCTTCCACGAGCCATAGGCCCCAATACGCGCCCAACGAAAAACCGATCAGGCCGACGGGCTGTCCTGTTTCGTTTCGCAATTGTTTCAGCGCTTCCAGTATCTGCTTTGATGTTGGTCCACGTTTTAGTTTCCCGCGGAGTTTTTCGGCTTCGAGAATGGTCTTTGCGATTGCGCCGTTGTACAAGTCGGGGGCGAGAACGAGATAACCTTCCGTCGCCAACCGGTTGCAAAGATTTTTGACGAAATCGTTCAGTCCCCACCAGGCGTGCAGGACTAGAATGCCGCCG
>JACPVD010000296.1 GCA_016191895.1 Chloroflexota bacterium
GACCCTCCCTCCGATCATTCGTGGCAGGCGCCCCGCCTGAACCACGCCTTCGATGTGGACAGCCGTGATTGGATCTGGATCGAGGGGTTCGAAATGCGATTTTACGGGACGAATCTCGAAGGCTGCGGCGTATGCGCGACCAATGCCTCCCACCTGGTGATTCGGAAAAACAAGATTCACAACCTGCAACTGGGAATCTATATAAACTGGAACGGAAGCGATACGCAAGGCAATGATACCCGCATCGAATCTAATGAAATCTACGACCCGCCGGTGAACGAATGGGCGTGGAAGGCGGTCAAGGGCAGCACGATGGAAGGCACAGGAATCGTCCTGCGCGGTCACATCGGCGCAATCCTGCGCGGTAACGAGATCCATAACTTCTTCAATGGGATTTACACCGGCTCCTCGGCCGCGTCCGCGATCGAAAATCCCGCCGTCGCTTTCGATGCCGACATCTACGACAATTACATCCATCACATCAGCGATGATGGATTGGAGCCGGAAGGCGCCGCCACCAATCATCGCTTTCGGGGCAACACCATTGACAGAATGCTGGTCGGCGTTTCCATTGCTCCGGTTACACAAGGTCCTACATGGGTGATCGGCAACCTGTTCACCAATTTCACCAGCACGAGCATTAAATGGGCTTCAGAATCCGACGGCAAGGTGTTTTTCTATCACAACACCTTTTGGACGAACGCAACAGGGCTGAACGCCATGAGCATGATCACCCCCGCGCAGAACACGGTGATGCGGAACAACATCTTTCAAGGCGAAGGGTTTGCCTTCGAAGAAACCTTCACGGGTTCAGCGGGCCACGATTGGAATTACGACAACTGGTATACCACGCGCGACTCGACCGGCCCACACTTCAAATGGGAAAACATCATCTACGAGACGATCGCCCAGCTATGCGCCGCGACCCGACTGGAATGCAACGGGCATGAAAACCCGCCGGGGCTGGTCAACCCGGGAGGCGGTGATTTCAAGCTGCTCTCGATGAGTCCGAACATTGACCGAGGCATATTCATCCCCGGCATCAACGACATCTTCACAGGCAGCGCACCGGACATTGGCGCGTTTGAATTTCTAAAGGATCCATGAATTGAGAAACAATACCAACCGTTTGGCGATGCTTGGGGTCTGAAAATAAACAACTTTCCGAATTTTTTCCCGCGAGCAGTCCTAAAGGATGCTTCGCGATTGCACTGCGAGCAGGATGCAGTCCAACTGTATCCGAACGAGGGAACTTATTCTTTTACGAACCCTTAGTAAAAAACTTCTGAAGCTAATTGAACGCGATGGTCATGTGCCATTCAGCACAAACCTCGTAAAAATTGGGGGATTGATTTTTTGTTTAAGAGTGCTATAGTGCTTCATATTCGCCAGAGTCTGGAGAGGCCAAGGAGTTTGCCATGAAAAAGCGAACCCACTTATTGAATTGGAGATTCGTTTCTTTGCTTTTTCTGATCCTTTCTCTAATCCTGTCTGCCTGCGCGCCCGCGCCTACGACTGAATCGGCGACGCAACAACCATCCGCGATCCCGCCTCAGCCGGATCGGCCGGTTGAGTTCCCGCCTCCTGTCCCGGGCGGAAGAGCGGACGTGATCTTCGTCAACGGCGCGATCCTCACGATGGACAATGCCATTCCCGGCGCGCAGGCTCTTGCCATTCAAGGAAACGCGATCCTTGCCGTCGGTTCCATCCAGGAGGTCTTCGCCCATCGCGGCGAGGGGACGCGCGTGGTGGACCTGGAAGGGAAGACTCTCGTCCCCCGCTGCATTGATTCCCATTCGCACCGCATTAATGGCGGGATTGACGGGCGATACGATCTCGAAGCGACGATTGAAGAATCAATCGCGCAAGGCTGGACGAGTCTCAGCGAAAAGTATGTACCCCCGGATAAAATGCCAGAATACCTCGAATTCATCAGGCAAGATAACCTCCGCCTGCGGGTCAACATGTACCTGGCGAACAGCGGGGCGCTCGGCGAGCCTCTCGGCGATTGGTACAAGGTCTACCGTCAGGACCAGGTGTTTTCGCCGCGTTGGCGAATCGCCGGCATGAAGATATTCACTGGTATTAATAACGACACCCAGTTGCTCTGGACGCAGGACGAACTCAACGCCCTGCTGCTCGCCCGGCATCAGGAAGGCTGGCATCTCGCCATCAAAACCGTGAGCACGGAAACGCTGGAAATGATCCTCACCGCGTTGGAAAACATCGAGAAGACCGATCCCAGTATTGTCAACCGCCGCGTGACGCTCGAACATGCGCTCTTCCTGACCCCCGAACAGATCGCGCGCGTCAGGCGCCTCGGCCTAATTCCGTCCATTCAAACCAACATGCCCGGCGAACTCGTCGGCGAGCAGGATATCGAGGAACTGACCGCCCGCCAACCGCGCGGCTCGGCTTTTCCCTGGCGCAATCTGTTCTCAGCCGGGGTGATCGTTGCAGGCGGTTCCTCCTTTCCCACTTATTATGTGGATGAACCCAGCGGCGCGCCGTTTGGCTCCCCCGTTCATCTCATTTATCAAGCCGTCACTCGTGTCGGCAATCTCGGCACACAGCCCGAAGCCTGGATGCTCGACCAGACC
>JACPVD010000002.1 GCA_016191895.1 Chloroflexota bacterium
AGGAGCGCATCCAGAACGTCCAGGCTGCCATGCGCAAGTACATGGACGAGGGCATTCTCCAGCCGCACGATGGGTTTGTTTACGTCGAGCGCACGGTGGATGGCAAGACCCGCAAAGGCATCGTGCTGTGTCTCGATCTCGAAGCCTATGACTACAACAAGGGTTCCTCCAGCCTGATCCGCGCCACCGAAGGGACGATCGTGGACCGTCTGCCGCCGCGCATCAAGATCCGCGAAGGCGCGACCTTCGAACTGCCGCATATCCTTGTGCTGATCGATGATCCGAATCGCACGGTTATTGAACCGGTCGGTGCGGCGAAAGCGAATCTTGAGAAGTTATACGATTTCGATCTGATGTTGGGAAGCGGTCATCTCGCAGGGTACGCGGTCAATACCGAGTTCGAGAACAAGGTTGTCGAAGCCCTGCGCAGACTTGCCAAGCCCGAGACCTTCGCCGCCAAATACAACATCGGCGAAGATCAACCCGTCTTGCTCTTCGCGATGGGCGATGGCAATCACTCCCTCGCCACCGCGAAAGCAATCTGGGAAAAGAACAAAGCCACGGTCGGCATGGATCATCCTTCCCGCTACGCGTTGGTCGAGATCGAGAATGTCCACGATGAAGGGCTTGAGTTCGAACCGATCCATCGTGTGTTGTTCGGCTTGAAGAAGGATCTCTTCGCTGAACTCGAAACGACCTTTGGCGCGAACTTCATGTACAAGCCTGTGGCGAGCGCGGAGGAAATGGTCAAGGCGGTGGATAATGCCGATGGTCAGAATCAATTCATCGGCTTGGTCGGAGGCGGAAAGTCCTTTGGTGTGATCGAGATCGCCAACCCGTCATCCAATCTCCCGGTCGGCACCATCCAGCCGTTCATCGATGCCTTCCTGAAAAATGGCGGCGCCGAAAAAGTGGATTATGTCCACGGCGAAGATGTCACGGTGAAGCTTGGGGGGCAGCCGGGCAACGCTGGTTTTTATCTGCCGGGCATGTCGAAGTCTGACCTTTTCAAGACGGTCATTCTCGACGGCGCCTTGCCGCGCAAAACGTTCTCGATGGGCGAGGCGCACGAGAAACGCTTTTATATGGAAGCACGAAAAATCGGTTGATTGGTTTGCAGGTTTAAAGGTTGGCAGGTTGAACGTTCAAACCTGCCAACTTGTTAACTTTAAAACTTCTTCGAAATCAGCGGGGTGGGGGACGGTGAATTTCATTCTCTCATTGGTCACCGGATGAATAAACGATAACGTTTGCGCGTGCAGCGCTGGACGCGTGATGAGCCCTGTTTCCTGCGCGCTGTACAGGATATCGCCTACGAGTGGATGTCCCAACGCATAGGCATGGACTCGGATCTGGTGCGTTCTCCCCGTCATCGGCTTCGCTTCGACCAACGCCATATCTTGATACCGTTTAATGACGCGGAAGTGGGTCTCCGCAGGTTTCCCGTTCTTGTCGTCCACGGCGGTGCGGTGCTTCTTTCCAACATTCGCGCGCAACGGGAACTTCGTGACCTTCTCCTCCCATTTGGGGTTGCCTTCGACGATGGCATGATAGGTCTTCTGCGCTTCGTGATTTTCAAATTGAGTATTCAGCGCACGGTGGGATTCGGCATCCCGCGCAAAGACCATCACTCCGCTCGTGCCCTTATCCAGCCGGTGGACAACCCATAATTTGCCGTGTTCTTCTTCCAGCATTTTGACAAGATACGGCGCGTCCTGCTCCCAGCCATCCGGCAGGACGGGAATTCCGGCGGGTTTGTCGATGACAAGAATTTGTTCGTCTTTGTAGATGATTTCCATGTTGTTATTTTAATGCATTCATCACTCACCCCGAAATTGATTTTTCGCAGGCGCGTCTGTTTTCAAAACCCTTGAGTGGACGCTGATGCACGCTGACAACGCTGATTTTTTTTATCTGCGTAATCAGCGTTCACACCGCACTTGCGTTCGGTGCAAGTGTATGCGTCCAAATTAGATTTGGGGTTAAACAGATCACTCTCTTCTTGACACATACTCTCTAACCGCATATTATCCAACTATGAATGAACAACCAGGCAACGAACCCTACAATCCCTTTCTGATCGATTCCCTCAACCATCCGCTGGCGCATCCCATCCGCCAGCTGCTCACGCGCGACGGCAGACGTGAACTCAACCAGATCCTCATTGACGATGAGGAGAACATCCTGCAAGCGCTCGGAGCTGGGATAGAGATCGAATCTCTTTATTTTGCCGGGGAGGAAGTGGTCTCTGCCGAGCTGCGGAGCAAACTCACTCCCGGCGCCACCATCCATGAAGTGGCAAAGCGCACCACGAAAAAGCTCTTCGAAAACGACAAGATCTCGCGCATGTTCGCCATTGCCGAGACACCCAAGCCCAAAAGCTTGGAGTTGTTGAAGACCATCAAAAAAGATATCGTGGTGCTGGAAGATGTGAGCATCTCCGGCAACATCGGCAACATCATCCGCACCTCGCTGGGGTTGGACATGGGCGGCATGATCCTCTTAAACATGGACCCGCTCGACCTGTACGACCGTCGCCTCATCCGTGCCAGCCGCGGATATATGTTCACCCTGCCCATCATGACCGCTTCCACGCAGGATTTCCTGAACTACTGCAAAACCAACAACGAAACCCTGCTCGTCACCGCCATGGAAGCTGAGAAAACCGTGGACGAGATCGCC
>JACPVD010000297.1 GCA_016191895.1 Chloroflexota bacterium
ATTTGTACCTCCAACTCAATCCTGCTGAACTCCGCCGCTCGATTGACAAAAAAACCGCCAAACTTTGGAAAATTTCTCGGTAACATTTCCCTTTGATGCAACGTTACCGTCATAGTAACATTTTATCGTGATGCATTACGACCGCGCCTCTCAATTCTCAATTGTGTGCAAGCAAAGGGTGTCAGTATGGACTGCAAAATCTCCCGATGTTGCTCGAAAGCGGCGCCGTTCTTGACGTGCTTTGCTTGCACACTCTCAATTTGCAAATTCACATGAATAGACATCAGCCGTTCAACACAATATCAAGGCTAATGAAAAGGTAGATAAATTCCCCCATGTATGCTATCCTCCGCCCGGCATGGAATTCCCCCGCGACAAAAATTTCGACCTTTTTATATCCCTCCTGCTGGAAGGCTGCGGCTTGGGGCTGCTCTTTACGCCGGGGCGCTTCAAGATCGACGCGGAGTTCTATATAACGGGTCTCCCCGTCCTGATGGGGATCGCCTGTCTCGCCCTGGGGCTGGCCCTTCAGGCGGGCTGCGTCTGGCGGTTTCGAAAACGTCGCGCCATGTTCATCAATGGGCTGGCGTCCATCGCGCTGCTGCAAGCAGCTGGGTTAATGGCGTTCACCGGGCAATTCGTCGGGGCGGTGTCGATGCTGGTTGCCGGGGCAATGCAAACCGCCGTGACATTCATGCGGGCGGGCAACCGTCTCGTGCCCTTCGACCTGATGCGGTTCGGTTTGTTTTTGACCACATTTGGGGCGGGGGTCGTCCTGTTGATTGAGGGTTTTCAAAGCCGGCAGGAATGGCATCTCGTCATGATCCCGCTTCTTGCGGCAGGTTTTTTTTCGACCGCCTTCCTTGGGGGCATTACCATCGCCTTTCCCATGCTCCGGTTCGGATTTCTTTTGAATTCCCTGCAGGTCGTTCCCTGGGCGGTGCTGGGCGTCCATGCGATTCTAATTCCCGGGTTCGAAAACTTGGTCGCGCCGGCGGCGATCGTTTCGATGCTGCTCTTGCAGCGTTTTATCAGGTGGGAGCGAATCTTAATCCCCGACTCGGATATTCTCAGCCGCCGCATGGTTGCCATTGGGTACGTGAGTGAGATCGCGCTGGCGGTATTTCTGGGAACGCTTCTCCATATGCTGGATCCGTTCCTCGAAATACACCCGTTTCCGTTTTGGGCGCGCGAGGGCAGCCTGCTGTTCTTTCTTTTATTTTCAGCGCTGGTCTATTACGGAACCACCACCGTGATCATGACGACCAACGGCTTGATGGAGGAATTGACCCGGACAGAAGACGACCTTCCGGGGAACGATGAAGCGCCGGTGGGAAGGATCGCCGCCTGGAACAGCCGCATCGAGCGATATGTTCAGCCGTTTATGATGACCCCGGAGGGAATCCGCGGGCGGGTCAAGGCGGACCAGATCGCTGTGCTCGACAAGAAATTGACGGTCGAGAAAAAACGCAACGCCCAATTGACCCTGCTCTTCGAACTCAGCCAGCAGCTCGAAAACCATCTCGACCAGCCTGTATCCGCCCAATTGACGGTGAACACCCTCGAACGCGCCCTGGGTTGTTCGCTTGTCATGATCTTTTTACACGACTCCGAAGCGGGGGAGTTTTCCCTTTCCGCATTCTTCGGACGCCAGATCAAACTGGAAACGGAAGGCTACCGGCAGGACGACGCCCAGGGCGTGTTTGGACGCGCGTACCGGCAGCGAAAAACGCAGATCATCAACGACGTCCGCGCCGAAAAGGATTTCATCCCCTTCAAAAACGAAAACGACCGCTCCGTCCTGGCTGCCCCCTTGATTATGAACGGACATATCGCCGGCATCATCACCCTGCACAACGAAAAACCGAACGCATTTGGCAGCGTCGAGATCAACATGGTCGAAATGGCAGCCGCCGAGTTGACCCGCGGCTGGGAGCGCTCGGGGCATCACCACCGCCTGATGGAACTCGTGCAGACCGGCAGCCAGCTGACCTCGGCGCTCGACCCGGAAACAACCACCCGCGAAGTGGCATGGAGTTCGCGCGCGGTTTTACAGGCAAAGTTCACCCACATCTACATTCAGCCCGGGCAGGAACGAAATTTCATCCAGCAGGCATCTTCGGGGAATGCCCCCCTGCTTCGTCAATCCATTGAAGCGGCGTTTGCCTCGCTCGAAATGGCAGACCTCGCGCTGCGGGCAAGCCAGCCGTTCCGCATCCGCGACGTAAGAAAATTCCAAAAGACGGCAAGCCTGAAACTGGACAACGCCTCGCTGCGCAGCCTGCTTGTCATCCCCATACGCTGGCATCAGGTAAACATCGGCGGCATCTTCGTATTCGGCAAAGAGAATGGAACCTTCTTCACCGAAAACGATGAAGCGCTTGCCGAATTGATCTCCATCCAGGCGGCTGGCGCATTCGAAAGCGCCTGGCTCCAGCAGGAACTGCGCTCATCGCTGCGCATCACCTCCCTGCTCTACAGGTTAAGCAACCAGATCATCCAGGCGGAAAACATCGAAGACGCCGCCTCAGACATCGCCCAAACCGCCCACAAACTCGCCAGAAATCTATCCAC
>JACPVD010000003.1 GCA_016191895.1 Chloroflexota bacterium
GCCATGCGGAAGGAATCCTGCAGGGACGATTTTTTATCCGCGAGTTGAAGCAGGCGGTCGTTGGGAATCGAGATCAGGGTGTGGGCGTGTTCCTTCATCTTTGTCACACCGGCTTCGGCGGATTGCGTGCGCTTGCCGCCTTCGAATGTGAAGGGACGTGTCACCACGCCAATCGTCAACGCGCCACATTCCTTTGCCACTTGCGCAACGATCGGCGCCGCGCCGGTGCCTGTGCCGCCGCCCATGCCGGCCGTGACGAAGACCATGTCCGCGCCTTTGAGCACGTTGTAGAGTTCGTCGGATGATTCCTCGGCGGCTTTGCGGCCAACTTCGGGGTCGCCGCCTGCGCCGAGTCCGCGCGTGAGTTTATCGCCGAGACGCACACGAATGGGCGCGCGCGATAACGTCAGCGCCTGCGCGTCGGTGTTGCAGGAAATAAACTCAACGCCTTGAATGCCTTCTTCCATCATACGATTGACGGCGTTCTGGCCGGCTCCACCGACGCCGATCACTTTGATGCGGGCGAAGGATTCGGAATTGGGGTTTCTTTTGTTCGAGTCCATGTGTTCCTCCTGGCAAAGGATGCCATATCTTAAACGAGATTGTGGATTTTTAAAAGGTTTTAAACGAGTCTTGTGAATCTTTTCTCATTGCGAGTTTGTCCATCGTTTCCAATTTCAGCACATCGCAAAGCACCCGGAGTGCAGACTTTAGTCTGCATTTTTCTCGGCAAAAGCGGACTGAAGTCCGCACTCCGATGCAAACTTTCCTACGGCAACAATCGTTTGAACCAATTTTTAACCGAGTCTAAATTCATTGCGCCTTCTCCTCTCGATCTGCGGCGTCTGTTGTGGCCGCTTGTGACGATGACATCGTGTTCGCGCATGGTTGTGGCCCAATGCAACAACCCAACGCTTGTGGAATATGCGGGCGAACCGAGTTTATCGACCAGCCCGGTTAAATTCTCCGGTTGCGCCGTGCGCACAGGCATGCCCAACACTTCGCTTGCGACGCGCTTGATGCCGGGCAAGGCCGACGTGCCGCCGGTCAACACCATGCCGGCCGGGAGCAAACCGTCGTAGCCGGAACGTTTCACCTCTTGCAGAATCAGGCGAAAGGTCTCTTCGATGCGGGCTTCGATGATGTGCGCCAGATCCTGGCGGTTAATCCGCACGTCATGGTCTTCGCCAAATGGGCGGATGGAAAAATACTCCTCGCTTCCGATCTCGGAGCGGATGGCGTAGCCCTGTTGCTTCTTCACTTCCTCAGCCTGCGCCACCGGCAGGCGAAGGCCATGCGCAATATCCTGCGTCACATGATTTCCGCCGACGGCAAGCACCATCGTATGCCACACATCGCCATTGACGTAAATCGCGAGGTCCGTTGTGCCGCCGCCGATGTCGCAAACCGCCACGCCCATCTGGCGTTCCTGCTCGGTGAGCACCACTTCCGCAGAAGCAAGCGGATTCAAAACAAATTGTTGAACTTCCACGCCCGCCGCGCCGACGCATTGACGAAGGTTATCCATCGTAGCCCCGGCGGCGGTGATGATATGTGTTTCCACTTCCACTTTATAACCATGCATTCCAATCGGTGTGCGCACGCCTTCCTGCCCGTCCACCGTCATGCCGCGTTGAATGACATGCACGATCTCGCGGTCATGTGGAATGGCGACCGCCTGCGCCTGTTCGAGAGCGCGTGCAATATCCATCGCGTCGATGATTCCGCCGGGCACGCCGCTTGCGCCGCGGCTGTTCACCGACGAAACATGCGCGCCCGCAAGGCTGACCAGCGCAGTGGTAATTTCCAGCCCCGATGTATGCTCGGCTTTTTCCACCGAACGTTTAATGGCCTGCGACGCGGCGGCGAGGTCAACGATCATTCCCTTGCGGATTCCGTCCGAAGGCTCGATGCCCACGCCCAGAATCCGAATCGACTTCGCATCCTCAACCCGCCCAACGAGGGTGCAAATTTTTGTCGTGCCTACATCGATGCCGACTACAATCTCATCCATCATTACTGTCCATCATCCACAACGGTTTCGTCCGGAGTTTCCACTTCGGCCATTTTGTAAAATGGCGCATCCGGATAGATCACGCTGATAAACTGCGGGAATTTTCCGCGGCTGATCAACGATTGCACCAGCGACTCGTACACGCGAATCTTCAACGGCATATCCTGCGCGCTTGTGCCGAAGGCAACCTTCCAGCCGCGGCCATCCGTCCAGCCGAGGCCGTCAGCGGAATCGAAGGTTATCGTCGAGCCGGCAGGCACATGCGGAGCGAGAACGAGGATCGCATCCACCAATTCCTTTTGCATGTACGCGGGCGGACTTAAAGGATCGTCCGCATCCGGACTCCCCGGAGGCGGGGTCGCTGAACCGATGACCGGAATTAACCCGGAAGCTTCTCCGCGCGGGCGGAAGGCCACGCCGTTCGCATCGACCCATGTAAAGCCCGCGCCCTCCTGCCACAGAATCAGCGGCTGGCGTTCGCTCACCGTCACGAAGACATGATTCGGCAAATACGCATCGACGTTCACTGAAGCCAGGTCGGGATAATTCATGCGAAGCCGCGCTTCCATCACATCCGGTTGAACCGCAAAAATGGACTGGCCGCTGACGCCCATTGCCGTTTCGATCTCTTCGCGGCTCATACGATTTGCGCCCATCAATGAAATATGCGGCACATGAAAATACGGAAGGGTCAGCGCGAGATACATGGCGGTACTAAGCAAAAGAATGATCGCAAAGGATGTCATTCGCCAGCCCGGGCGCAAACGCGGCAGGTGAATGACAGGCATACGCCACTGAATGCGCGGCAGGCCGATCGAAATATTGAACTTGCGCCGCTTCACCAGTTTTTGGGGAACCGTCATCGCCGTCAACTTGAAATTGCGCGAAGCGACCGGCGTAATGGGTTTCACGGCACGTTTCGTCGTTTGCGTCAATTCTTTCGCGGCGCGTTGAGCGCGACGCTGACGGGCGATCTCGGCGCGGGTAAGTTCGCGTTTCGGGCTCATGCCGCCCTCCGATGCTCGGTGTGATCGCGCTGCGCCTTGCGCTCGAAGGCCAACTCGATCAGGCGGTCGACGAGTTTGGGATAGGAGAGTCCGCTCGCCTGCCAGAGTTTCGGGTACATGCTGATCGAGGTAAAGCCTGGCAACGTGTTCAACTCATTCAAAAAGATTTTGTTCGTATCACGTTCGACAAAGAAATCGGCCCGCGCCATACCCGCGCAATCGATGGCCTTGTAGGCGCGCGCGGCATATTCGCGGATTTTGTCGCTCACGTCCGCAGGCAGGTCGGAGGGGATGATCAGCCCGGATGTGCCGTCTTCGTATTTCGATTCGTACGAATAAAACTCGCGGCTGGGAATTACTTCTCCGCACACAGAGGTCTGCGGGGTTTCGTTGCCCAACACGCTTACTTCGATCTCACGCACCTGGCCCACGCCGCGTTCGACAACGATGCGGCGGTCGTAACGTGCGGCTTCCATCAGGCCTTCGCCGAGATCGGAGCGCGAGTTGCATTTGCTGATTCCCACCGACGAGCCGAGATTGGCGGGTTTCGCAAAGAATGGGTATGCGCCGATCTTTTCGATCTTTGTAATGACCGCGTTCATATCTTTCTCAATGTCGCTTCGCAAAACAAGCATCGACTCTACGATCGGAATCCCGTTTGCGCGCATCACATCCTTGAAGATGGCCTTATCCATGCCGACTGCGGACCCCGCCACGCCTGCGCCCACATACGCGACATCGGCCAGTTCCAGCAGTCCCTGCATCGTGCCGTCTTCGCCGAAGGGACCGTGCAAGACGGGGAAGAATACGTCCACGCCGGCGAGGGTTTCCAGCTTGTCGCCGATCTTTGTCGAGCGGACGATATACAACGATTGACGCGAAGGCTCTGTGGGAGGAATCACACGGTCAAGGCCTTCCATGTTTCCATTTTCAAACGCGTCGAGCGTGTTCACGCCGGTCAGCCAGTTGCCATCCAGTGTGATTCCGATTTGGATCACCTCGTAGCGTTCCGGGTCGAGCGCGTTGAGCACGGAGCGCGCGGACATGAGTGAAACGTCATGTTCACCGGAACGACCGCCAAAAAGAACGGCGACGCGGAGTTTGCGGGGATGGGATGAAGTCGTCATGATAAGTGGTAGGAGAGTAGATAGTAGAGAGTAGTGATTACCAGTCTCCTACGAGTTCAACTTCCAATTCAAGTTCAACGCCGAATTTTTGTTTCACTGTATTGCGGGTTAAATCAATTAATTCACGGACATCGCTTGCGCGAGTCTCGCCGTGATTGATGAAAAAATTTCCATGCAGCGTGCTGATCTCAGCGTTGCCGATGCGCGTTCCCTTCAATCCCGCGGCTTCGATCAAACGGCCCGCATGATCGCCCACAGGATTCTTGAACATGGAACCCATGCTCGCACCGGGCGGCTGCGCGGCCTTTCGGCGTTCGCTGAATTGTTCGATTTTAACAGACACATCTTCCTTTGTTGAATTTTTTAATCTCAACACTGCCGAAAGCACAATCGCTTTCATTTCACCGCGTTTCAAGAGGCTTGTGCGATAGCCGTATCCCATTTGATCCACTGAAAATCTTTCGAGTCCGTTCACCGTCCACACATCGGCCCAGATCAGATTCTGCGCCATGTCGCCGCCGAATGCGCCGGCGTTGCCATACACCGCGCCGCCGATTGTTCCGGGGACGGTCGCCGCCCATTCCAATCCGCTCAAGCCTTTGGACGCGCAGCGATTCGCAAGGTTGCTGAAGATGACCCCCGCTTCGCACCACACCGACGGCGGGTTGCCGGCTTCGAAACGAACGTCCTTCGCCCGGTTCAAGACCGCCACTCCGCGTATGCCTTTGTCGCTGATGAGCACATTCGATCCGCCTCCGAGCAAATAATAAGGCGACTCATGCTCCCAGAGTACCGTCATAACATCCATTAATTCATTCGCAGATTTGACCATCACTAAAATATCCGCCGGGCCGCCGATTCGCGCGGACGTATACGGCGCAAGGAGAACGTTCTCCTGCGCCGCTTCGCCGAAACGAAGGCGCAACTCATTAACAGGAATGGCGGACATGGTCATGTTCATCTCGTTACGATCTCTTTTCCAAATGGCGGATGATCCGGCGAATGGCTTGCGGGGTCACGTTTTCCTTTATCGTCATCTCTTCCAATGCGATCTTTTTGATCGCCATCACATGCGCGGCCCGCCGCAAATGCATCTTCTTCGAATGGACAAGCGTCATCCGCAGGGGAGGCAGGGCAATGATTTCAACCGGGCGGATGGGCTTTCCCTTCATATCATTCTCCAGACCCTGGGTTTTAAAAACCTTTAGGGTCTCTCCATTTAAAATCTCTGTAAAACCTCGGCGCTGATTCGATCCGCGTCGCCGGCAGACAAGACCAACAACACATCGCCGGTGCGCAGGTTTTTGAGTAGGTACTCCGTTGTCTTTTCCAGCGAGCCGCTGTATCGCGCCGACGGATGCGGCATGGCGCTGACAACTTCCGCGGAGGAAAATTCCTGCCTGGCTTCGCGCGAAGCATAGATTTCGGTCACAAGCGCTTCATCGGCATCGGCAAACGCGCGGGAAAATTCCAGGAACAACGCCTGCGTGCGTGAATATGTGTGAGGCTGCCAAACCGCCCAAATGCGACGATTCGGGTAACGCGCCTTTGCGCCTGCAAGCGTGGCGCGAATCTCTGTCGGATGATGGGCGTAATCGTCGATCACGGTCACGCCGTTTTTCTCGCCGCGAATTTCAAAACGACGGCCTGTTCCGCTGAATTCGCCAAGCGCGTTTGCGGCCTCCTGCAAGGACAGCCCGAGCGAGGCGATCACCGACAGCGTTGCCAGCGCGTTCAATACATTGTGACGCCCCGGCACTTGCAGGGACACATCCACCATCGCCGCCGATTCGCCGCCCATGTTCGTCATGGCGGTGAAGTCGAATCCGCCGCGATCATTGGCCTTGAGCGAACGCGCCTGCATCCATTGCGGACTGGTGATCGTCAATTCGCTCTGCACATGATATGAGATCGCGTTCAATCCTTTTTTTCGCGCATACGAAAGCAAACCCAACGCGCCTTCATCCTCCGCGCAGACGATCAACGTTCCGTCGACGGGAAGCAAATCGACAAAGGCCTGAAACGCGGAACGCATATCGTCAAAGGTCGGGTAACAATCGGGATGATCGTGCTCGAGATTGGTCACCACTTCGATCTGCGGTTTGAGTCCCAGAAACATGCGGTCGTATTCGTCGGCTTCGATCACAAACGGATTTCCCCTGCCGGCGCGGGCATTACTTTTCAAGTTGTTGAGCGTGCCGCCGACGATAAAGGACGGGTCGCGATTCATGGCATACAACGTCCATGCGATCATGGCAGTGGTGGTGGTCTTGCCATGCGTGCCGGCCACCGCAATACCGGTTTTCCCAGACATCAATTGGCTGAGAAAGTCAGCCCGTTTATATACAGGGATGCCGGCCTGTTTTGCCGCTTCTACCTCGGGGTTGTCGTCGCTGATCGCAGACGATCGAATGACCATATCGGCGCCGGCAATATTGCGCGAGTCGTGCCCGACAAGCACCGTCACGCCATCGCTTTGCAGGGATTCCGCAAACGGCGAAAGCGCGCGGTCGGAGCCGGTCACCTTGTAGCCGCTCTCTTGAAGCAGGCGCGCGATGGCCGAAAGCCCCGAACCCCCGATGCCGATAAAGTGGACGTGTGTCATGTGTTCATTCCGTCCTGAACGAAGTCGAAGGACTTTCCGCGCATAATGCGCTTCGACTGTGCTCAGCGCGAAGTCCTATATGTACACCACAATAATAAAGATCAACACGATGATCACCGCGAAGTAGATGCCGGGCTCGCCGAGGAAGCGCGGGGGCATGTACTTCATCATCAACTCGATGGCCTGGATAATGGCCGGGTCGGTGGCGGGGCTGACAATGTGCTGATAGGGATAGTTTGCCATATGGTTATAGAAAAGAACAGAACCTGCAACCAAATAGCCATTTATTCCACCAAGCATCGCCCCAAAGAGGGCGTCTTGCAAACGTTCGCGCGCGGCCTTCGATGCGAAGCGTGAGATGTTCACGGTTTGGTACCCAAAATACACCAGCGCGATCATGATAATGGTCCGAATCCAAAAGACGGAACTGCCATCCTTTGGCAGGTCGCGGACAAGGGGAATGTACTTCTCCAGCAACAGGTTGACCGCCAACGCGGTGATGACGCTGAAGATAACCATCAATTCTTTGGCCCATCCACGAGACGCACCGACAACGCCAAAGAGCAAAACAAACATCCAGAAAAGATAAACGATACTCATCATAACGGCTGTGCTCCTGCCAGTTCAACCAACTGGCTGGCGATCGCATCCGCGGCATTCGGATGAGACAACTTCTTCATGGCAATACGCATGGCCTCGCGTTTTTCAGAATCGAGCAAGAGGCCTTTCAGTACCGGGAGAAGATTTTTCTCTAATAATTCATCCTGTAAAATAATTGCGGCGTTCTTTTCAACGAGATAATCCGCGTTCACTTTTTGGTAACGCCACGCGTACGGATATGGCGCAAGCACGGCGGGCAGGCCAAAAAACGGATACTCGCCCAGCGACGACGCGCCCGCGCGGGAGAGAACCAGGTCCGCGGCGGTGAGGGCGGCGCCCATTTCATGTGAATAAGGCATGGCATGATAGCGTGATTTCATTTGCGCGGGCAATTCATCCGCAGCCTTTTCAATCACAGGCCAATCCAGCGTGCCGGTGATGTGAATCACCTGCGTAATTTCCAACAAACTGTTCAAGTTCTTTATCACGGCCATGTTGATCGAGCGCGCGCCCTTGCTTCCACCAGTGACCAGCAGGGTGGGCAGTTTTTGCGAAGCGTCCAGCCGAAAGTGAGAAATGGCCTTTTCGCGGGACCAGTTTGAAAGGTCGGAGCGAAGCGGGTAGCCGGTGAGGACGATTCGCCCGCGGCGTGAAAAATATTTTTTCGAGTCGGGCGCGGTCACAGTGACGACATCCGCAAAACGCGAAAGGAATTTGAGCGCAAGACCCGGTTCGATATCGGGCACGTACAATACGGTTGGAATGTTTCGGCCGGCAACCGCCATGGGCGCGGCGACGAAACCGCCGGTGAAGAAAAGCGCGTCGGGTTTGAACTCGCGCAAAATACGGCGCGATGCCGCAACGCCTCGCGCAAGTTTGGCGATGTTGCCGTGCAACGCGCGCAGACCCACGCCATGCACGCCCGCGGCCGGGACGGAACGAAAAGGGATGCCCACGCGATTCACGAGTTCCTCTTCCATGCCGCCTTCACCGCCGACCCAGAGTACATCCAACGCGGGCTGTTTAGCGCTTAGCGCTTCGCAAACGGCTAGCGCGGGATACACCCCGCCGCCCGTTCCACCAGCGCAAATTAACAACCGCACTATACGACCTCCATTCTTCATCTGAAATCGTGCCTTCGCCAGTCTGTCGCGAAATATTGAACAGAATGCCGATTGCCGCAAGCGTGGCGACAAGGTTCGATCCGCCCGCGCTGACAAAGGGCAATGCGTTCCCGGCAAACGGGAGCAGGCCAACCAGTACAGCCATGTTGATCAACGCTTCCGCGCCCACCCAAATGACGAGGCCGGAAGCGAGAAGCGTGCCAAGCATATCCGGCGCGCGCCGCGCAATGACCATGCCGCGCCACACAAAAAAGCCATACAAGCCGATCAACGCAACCGCGCCGACCCATCCCAATTCTTCTACGACAACGGCAAAGACGCTGTCGGTGGGCGGCACGGGCAGGCCGGTGAGTTTGCCTTCCGATTGACCCAGCCCCATGCCGAACCATCCGCCGTTGATGATGGCTTCATATGAACGCTGCATATGATACGAAGATTGAAGAGGGTCTTTAAGCCCGGCCAAAAAATCGCCGACGCGTTGTTGCCCGGTTGCGCTGACGGAGATCACAAGCCACGCCACAACAGCCGCGATCATAAGCAGGAAAACGATCTGTTTCATGTCGCCGCCGGCGAGGAAGAACAGCAAACCGCCGAGCAATAATACGGTCGCCGCGGCGCTCAAATCGGGTTGCTGATAGATCAGGCCGCCCACCGCTCCGAGAATCACGCCGAGGGGAATCAACCCGAACGAAATGTCATGCAGAAATTGTCGCTTCGAATACAGCCACACGCCAAGATACAGGATCGATACCAATTTCGCCAGTTCGGAGGGTTGCACCGAGCCGCCAAGAATGGCGCGTTTCGCGCCGAAGCGAATCTCGTTCATCAGCAAAACGACGATGAGCAAACCGATGGTAAACGCCATGGCCGGCAAAACGAACTTGCGCCAGTGATGGTAATCGAAAAATGCGAGTATGACCGCAACCAGCAACCCAACCCCAAGCCACATCATCTGGCGGTCGAACATATAGGTCGCGTCTTGATACGCGGCAAGCGAAAAATCCCATGAAGCCGAATACAACATGACCAGGCCGAACACGATCAACGCCACCACGCCCACAAGCAGGGGCATGTCGAATCCGCGAATGATGCGCGGCGCGTACGGCCGCTCGGTTACGAAAGTTCCAGTACCCATTTTCGAAACGCTTCTCCTCTCTCCTCAAAATCCTTGAACTCATCGAAACTTGTGCCGCCCGGCGAAAACAGGACGACGTCTCCATCGCGGGCGGTTTCCGCGGCGACGGCCACCGCATCTTTAAGAGTCTTTGCGCGGCGAATGTCCACGCTTCGCTCCCCACCGACGGCGGATACGGCTTTCTGAATCAGTTCCGCTGCCTCGCCAAAGAGCACCAGATGATCGACGCGCTTGTGAATCAGCCGGGCGATCTCATCCCAGGGCAGGTCCTTGTCGCGCCCGCCGAGCATCAACACAATCGGCTCATCGAACGCATAAATGTCGGCCATGCTTCGTTCCGGGGCGGTTGCGATCGAGTCGTTGTACCAGCGGACGCCATGCAACTCGCGCACAAGTTCAAGTCTGTGCGGTACGCCGCGAAATTCTTCCACCGCTTCGAGCATGTCATCCAGTTTGAAACCGGCGGCGTGCCCGATGGCAAAGGCCGCAAGGACGTTCGACACGTTATGATTTCCGCGCAGTTGAATCTTCTCACGCAGAAGCAGCGGCAGGTAGGCGTATCCGTCGCGCAAACTTAACAACCCATCATGCAGGTATGCGCCGTTGAGTCCTTCTTCGAGGTCGTTCAAACTAAAGGTCAGCAATTTGCCTTTGACTTTGCTTCGCAAATCCCATGCACCTTTGTCGTCACAGCCGAGGATGACGGTATCTTTTTCGGTTTGGAACTCCAATATGCGCGCCTTGGCATTTGTGTACGCTTCCATCGTGCCATGGCGATCAAGATGATTCGGCGTGACGTTGAGTACCGCTGCGATATTCGGGGAGATGGTCATCTGCTCCAGTTGAAAGGATGAGATTTCCAAAATGGCGAGGTCTTCGGGTTTCATATCGTCCACATAATTGATGAGCGGATCGCCGATGTTGCCGCCGATGAAAACCTTGTTTGAAGGTTGAAGGTTATCAGGTTGCAAGTTACCTTCAACTTGCAACTTGTAACTTGCAACTGCCATCCTACCCACCAGCGTCGTGGTGGTCGTCTTGCCGGCCGAGC
>JACPVD010000328.1 GCA_016191895.1 Chloroflexota bacterium
ACGAGTTCTTCGGGGATGACAAGCGGCTTGCCGAGTTTGTCCAAAATGCGGCGGACTTCATCGCGCAATTCCTTGTGATGAACCAACTGCTCGCGAATCTCTTTGTAATGTCCATAAGACGTTCCGCAGTGGATCATCGGAAAATATCCCGTCTCATACGCGGCGGCAAAGTTGCGACTCATCACCGCGGCTTGCGCGGCGGCGTTCGATGTCGCCGAAGCGTAATAATTCCAGCCCGTGCAGGATGTCTGGTCGGTCGGGTCAATGTAATCGAGTCCAAACTGACGATGCAGCCAAAAGATGGACGAAGTGTAGCCAGGGATATGTCCGCACTGACCGCAGGATTTGTGGTGCCACGTATGCTCGATGGGAATCTTCTTCGTCCGCCCGTACTTCGTCGTCACTTCGACGTGATTCTCAGGCACGCGCTGGACGATGATCTCGCCCTTCGCCTCCAACTCGAACAGCGACTCGCGAATATCATGCGTCGGCGCCGCCTCCGCATCGCGAATCACCGCATGGGATTTGCGCTCCAAAATTTCTTCGACGGTTGTTGTCATGGATTCTCCAATCATCATTTCGCGCGTAGGAGGCATTCTCCCCTGGCACCGCCCGCCAGGGCAGGTGTAATGCCGACGCTAGAGAGCGTCTGCTACGCGGATGAAACCAATAAACCGCAATCTCCAATCACCAATCTCCAATTACCCTTCTTAATACGTAAACGTTCGGTCGTGATCGAGCGACAATTTGATAAGCACATTCGGCATCGCAAACTCGGCGGGTTTGCCGCTCAAATCCGCTTCGGTGACGCCGCGTCCCTTGCTGGACATGCCCGAAAGATAAAATTTTCCGCCGCCCGCGACGATGGCATCGTACAACTCGCGCAACTTCCCTGTCCCCAACCCAACCAGATTATCCAGAACCGCGTCGCGGATCAACGGGACGGCGTCGCCAGCGAGAAACAGGGATACGGAATGTCCTTCGTCAATCGCGCTCTTGGCAACCAAAAATCCCAAAGCCGCGCGGGTGGGGCTTTCCGTTCCGTGTGTGATGTGAACAAGTATCTTAGCCATTTTATTCTCCTATGATTTTTCCTTTAATTTTATCCTTCTTCCAACTCTTCCTGCATTACATCCGCCAGCAAATCGTACAACCCCTCATCAACCTCCTTGATGATGTCCATGTTGCCTGTCTCGAACCAGATCGTATAGAGTTCCAACAGCGTCTTTCGATCCGTGCGCCACGCCGCATCGGTGACGCCGCGCAACGTGTCAACTGGAATCGCTTTGCGCCAGACAGGCATGTTCGCGCTGAACTGTGTCACCCACGGACCCCAATCAGGGAAGAAGTCTGGCTGGAGCATATCGGGCGAGACCTGATTCCCCTTCAACATCACCTTGTAAATCACGCGGCTGTAGCCTTGCAGAACGTCCTTCGTTTCCTGCAACCCGTTCTTGACCGCCACTTCGCGCAACAACGTGACCAATCCGCCAGGGTTGTTCTGGCGCGGACATCTCACACACGAGAAGCACTGCGCGCAGTTCCAAATATCTTCCGAGATGATGTCGTACACGCGCTCCACATCCTCACGCGCCATCGCCTGAGCGATCACGCGCGGAGAATAGTCATAGAATCGCGCCGAAGGACAGGTCGAAACGCAAATCCCGCATTCGTAACAGCCATAGAGAAAATCGTGATAGCGCGGATCATCCTTGACCTCAAGAAAGAGCCGCTCCTTCTCCTCAAACGTCACTTCGGGGTGCCGATCTACAGCCTTGCCAGGGTTCCAATTTTCAAGAGTAGTTGGCATAAGAACTCCAAAGAAATTAAACACAAAGGACACGAAGTACACAAAGTTTGTGTTACGTGATGATTTCGATTCGTTACTTTAGATTTTCACGAAAGACGGTCTACAAAAAATCGCCGAGTTGCGCCAGTCATTAAACCTTCGTGACCTTTGTGTCCTTCGTGTTTAAAGGTTTTCTTTCTCGTGTTTCACCGCTTCCAACAACTCATCCCATTTCGGGACTCCCACAAACCGCGTCTCATTCACAAACACCGTCGGCACCGACAGCACATTCAGCGACTTCGCGATCTCGCGTCCGTTCGCCGTCGCCAGACTGACAAGCCGCATCTGCACCGACGAATCCTGCGCTTCCAGCCGCTGAACCATC
>JACPVD010000329.1 GCA_016191895.1 Chloroflexota bacterium
ACTCTTCGGCGGTCTCGCCGGGCGTCTCCATGATCAGCGTGCGTGTGTCGCGGAAGATCTGGATGAATTCCTTGCGAATAATGGAAAATAATCTTGGATTCATGCGGGCTCCTTTAAAACACCGTGCAGGTACATGTCAATGTAAACGTCAGCGGCGTCTTTGGGCATCAGATTGCTGATCACCGAGTTGGCGGTAATCATTTCCGTGATGAAATAGGAGATGATCATGCCAAAAAACGAACGCAGGAACATGGCAGGGCTGGCAATGCGCAATCCCTTGCGGACTTTCAACATCTGCTCGAACATGGGCAATACCTTGGGGGCAATCTCCTTCAACATGCTTGCGCCGTGCCTGCCGTTGAATTCCACCATCTCGATCATCATAAGTTTCATATAGATGGGGTTGTTGCCCAGTTCGGTCACCGTGACTTTGAACGCATTCCGCAGGAACTCTTCGGCGGTCTCGCCGGGCGTCTCCATGATCAGCGGAAGAATGCGTTTGTAGGGATGCTTGTCGATGATAATGGCTTCGAAGATCTCATCCTTGCCGGAAAAGTGGTTGTAGATGCCGCCCAACGCCAGCCCGGCACGCTCCGCGATCTGGCGCATGGAGGTGGCGTGGTAGCCTTGTTCCATGAATAGACTGATGGCAGCGTCTTCCACAGCAAGCCGGGTTGTTTCGCCTTTTTTCAAATTCTCTTTCTTTGGCATGTCTGTCTCCCAAAAAAATGAACGAACGTTCGTTTTTATTTTACTCAAAACGGATACCCTGTCAAGAGGAAAAATCCTTTCTTCTTTGATGTGATACAGAGAGGTCGGATGGTAGAATCGCATCCATGCTTCCCCTCACGAAAGTCGAACAATTTGCACGCAGCCACCTGCGTTACAACGTCACCGTCGGTTTGATGGACGGCGGGATGTTTGGTCTTGCACTCGGGTTCGCCTCTTTCGGGACGATCCTGCCGCTCTTCGTCACCTCCATGACTGATTCCGCCACCCTGATCGGACTCGTCCCTGCCATCCACTCCGCGGGCTGGCTGCTGCCGCAGTTATTCACCGCCAGCCACACCTCCCGGCTAAGACGCTACAAGCGCACCGTGATGGTCAACACCATCCACGAAAGGATCCCGTTCCTAGGATTCGCTCTCGTGGCATTGCTCCTGCCGAAAATTGGATTGCAAGCCGGGCTGGTCCTGACCTTCCTCCTGCTCACCTGGCAGGGACTCGGCGGCGGCTTCACCGCCAACCCGTGGACCAGCATGATCTCCAAGATCATCCCACCCGAGAACCGCGGCACCTTCTTCGGCACACAAGCCGCCGTTGCAAACCTGTTCATCAGCGGAGCGGCGATCACCGCCGGATATGTATTGACGGGATTTGAAAACCCCATCAACTTTGCCGTCTGTTTCTTTATTGCGACCTTCTTTTTCACGCTCTCATGGGTTGCGCTGGCATTCACGCGCGAACCGACAGACTTCGACAAGGTCATCGAGGAGAATCCCGCCCCGTTCTGGCAGGGTGCCCGCGCCATCCTCCAACGCGACAGGAATTTCGACTGGTTCCTGGTCGCCCGCACGCTTTCGCAATTCGCCACCATGGGCTTTGCCTTCTACATTGTGTACGCCCTGCGCCGTTTCCAAATGGACGAAATCACCGCCGGCTTCCTCACCGCCGCCCTCACCATCGCCCAGACCGTCGCCAATGCCGGCATGGGCTGGCTGGGAGACAAGGTCGGTCACCGCGCCATGCTGATCGTCGGCGCGGCGGCGGCTACGCTGAGTTCTTTCCTCGCGTGGATGGCTCCGTCATTGGCGTGGTTCTTCCCCATCTTCATCCTTTCAGGCTTTGCCAACGTCTCCATCTGGACCAACGGCATGACCATGGCGACCACCTTCAGCGACGAAAAGGAGCGTCCGTTTTACATCGGGCTGGCGCAAACACTCACCGCCCCCGCCACCATGATCGCCCCCCTGCTCGGCGGATGGATCGCAGACACGCAAGGTTTCGGCGTCACCTTCGCCTTCTCGGCTGTATTGTCCCTGGTTATGATGAGCATTCTTGTCTTCATCATCAAAGAACCGCGCAAATTCCATCATCCCACCCCTCTCCCGGCGGGAGAG
>JACPVD010000308.1 GCA_016191895.1 Chloroflexota bacterium
CCATTGCATGATCCCGAAGGGATGCGCGCGTTGAGCGTGGAGACTTCAAAGAATGTGGGCGCGGATGTGAAGAAGGGTTCGAACATGCGCATTTATGGAACGTCGTATGTGCCGCAGGTGACGAACACGCTCGGTATTTTGCCCACGAGAAATTTCTTGCAAGGTACGTTTGAAGGCGTGAACAACATCGATGGCGATGCGCTCAAGAATCAATATCTGATCCGTCACACACCTTGTTATCGTTGTCCGCTTTCGTGCGGACGTTTGACCGAAGTTCCCGATGGACCGTATAAAGGGAAGGGTGAAGGCCCAGAGTATGAAACCATTTCATCGTTGGGGACGGGATGCGGTGTGAGCAATCTCGCGGCGTTGGTGAAGGCGAATTATCTGTGCAACGAATACGGCATGGATACCATCACAACAGGCATGACGATCGCCGCCGCGATGGAAATGTATGAGAAGGGATATATCCCCGAAAGCGTGATCGGTCAGCCGTTGAAGTTTGGCGACCACGACGCGATGATCGCGATGATCAAGTTGATGGCATATAACGAAGGCTTTGGAAAAGAACTCGCGCAGGGAAGTTATCGGCTTGCGGAAAAATACGGTCACCCTGAAATTGCAGTCACCACACGCAAGCAGGAGTTCCCGGGTTACGATCCGCGCGGCTCGCAGGGGATGGGTTTGCTGTATGCTACATCAAATAAGGGCGCGTCACACATGGAAGGCGATGTGGCGTATGAAGAAGTCTTCGGCGTGCCTGTGAAGGAGAATCCGCTGACGACAGAGGGTAAGCCAGAACTCGTGCGTCATTTTGAAAATTCTTTCGCGTTGATGGATAGCTCTGGGCTGTGCGTCTTTGTTGCGATTCGATATGCCTTCAACAAAGATCGTATGATCCTGCCGCTGCGCGTTACCGAGATGATGAACCTCACCACTGGCGCAAATTACACGCCCGAAGAAGTGATGATCGCCGCTGACCGTGTGTATACCCTCGAGCGCATGTTCCTGCTCAAAGCGGGTTCTGGCCCCGAATGGGATACCCTCCCGTATCGCATGTTGCACGAACCTTTGCCCGATGGTCCTGCCAAAGGTAAGGTGGTGGAACTCGATAAGATGCTGCCCGAGTTTTATAAGTTGCGCGGCTGGGATGAGAAGGGATATCCAACAAAAGAGAAGTTGATGGAATTGGGATTGCCGGTGTAGGAGACCGGGTTTGCGTCGATGGGCTATAATCGAAGATATGAGTCATGAATCTCCACTGGTGATCGGCATTGCAGGCGGATCGGGTTCAGGGAAGACGACAGTCGCCCGGGAAATTCTCAGCAGGGTTGGAACGGAAAACATCGCCTACCTGCAACACGACTCGTACTACAAGGATTTGACCGGACTGCCGCCCGAATTGCGCAAGGATATAAACTTCGACCATCCGCATTCGCTCGAAACCGAATTACTTGTCCATCACGTCGAAACATTGCGCGACCGCCAGCCCGTTGCCGTTCCGATTTACGATTTCTCCACCGACAGCCGCACCGACCGAACCTTCATCGTCGAGCCGCGCTGCGTCATCCTGGTGGAGGGAATCCTGATCTTTGCCGAACCTGATTTGCGAAAGTTGTTCGACGTGAAAATCTACGTGGATACAGACTCCGACATTCGATTCATCCGCCGCCTGCCGCGCGATATCACCGAGCGCGGACGAACCCTCGAATCGGTCATTCAGCAATACCTCACCACTGTGCGCCCGATGCATCTTGAATTTGTCGAGCCATCCAAGCGTTACGCAGACGTAATCATCCCCGAAGGCGGTCGCAATGCCGCCGCGCTGGATATGGTCGTTGCAAGAATCGAATCGTTGATAAAGTAAAAATTCAGTATCCTCTCAATAAATTGGGAGGCGGGGGTGTGTTGAGCGCGCTTCGCGCGCCCAGCACACCCCACGTTCCCCTTCTTTTTGAAATACTGCAAAATTCATCATCACAAAAGGAGTTGACAGAATGGCAAAACAATGGAACACCCCACCCGCAATGCAGATCGATCCAAAAAAGAAATACACCGCGCGCATGGAAACCGACAACGGCACGATGGTCATCGAATTGTTTGCAGACAAGACGCCGGTCACCGTGAACAGTTTCGTGTTCCTCGCCCGCGAAGGATTCTACGACGGCGTGATCTTCCATCGCGTCATCGATAACTTCATGGTGCAGGGTGGCGACCCAACCGGCACCGGCCGCGGCGGACCCGGCTACCGTTTTCAGGATGAGTTCCACCCAAGCCTGAGACACAACAAGCGTGGAATCCTTTCGATGGCAAACGCCGGCCCCGGCACCAACGGCTCGCAGTTCTTCATCACTCACGGACCCACGCCCCATCTCGATAACCGCCACTCAGTCTTTGGTCAGGTGATCGAGGGCGAGGATGTGTTGATGTCCATTCCCGAACGCGACCCGGGCAATGTGAATGCTCCCGCTGTAAAAATTATCCGTGTCACAATCGAAGAAAGCTAAACCTTCCAGTTTCGACGTCAACATCCTGCGCGGACTTGCGCTGTTGGCCGTAATCGGCATCACGGTTATCATTTACAGCATCCGTGACCATGTGGAGGAGTTCGCCGCATACGGATATCCCGGCATCTTTCTCATTGCCTTGATGGCGAATGCGACCGTTTTTCTTCCTGCACCGGGGGTTGCAGTGGTGTTCGCGATGGGAAGCATCTTCAACCCGCTGGGCGTGGCGCTTGCAGCCGGCACAGGCGGCGCGCTTGGCGAACTTTCAGGCTATCTTGCCGGTTTCAGCGGGCAGGCCGTTGTGGAGCGCACAGAAACATACAACAAGATCAACCCATGGATCCAAAAATACGGCGGATGGGCCATTCTGGTTCTTTCCGCCATCCCAAATCCATTTTTCGATATAGCAGGGATCGCCGCCGGCATTGCAAAGATGCCGTTCTGGCGGTTCCTGCTTTTTTGCTGGCTGGGACAGTTGATCAAGATGGCTATGTTCGCCTACGCCGGGGCATATTCCATTGATTGGATTGCGAGTTTCTATAAGTAAATTCCGGTGGTCGAGTAGGCGGCGCTCTCCCGCTGTACCGAGACCACCAGTGGCAAAAATATTCTCAATCAGTGGTGGTCTCGGTACGCCCCTCGGCGAACACTCGGGGCTACTCGACCACCGGCTACTTCACAAGAGGAGAACAGCATGAGCAACTACAAAAAGATCGATACTTATCTCGAAAAAAATATGGGTACAAGCCTCGAAGAACTCAAGCGCTATGTGTCCCAGCCGAGCATCAGCGCGCAGAATTTGGGATTAAAGGAATGCGCGCAGATCGTGAAGGAAATGCTCGAAAAGCGCGGATTCAAAGCGCAGGTGATGGATACCGACGGCGCACCGGTTGTCTTCGGCGAGCGCAAAGGCAAAAGCGACAAGACCCTGCTTATCTATAACCATTACGATGTGCAACCCCCTGAGCCATTGGAGCTATGGGAATCAGAACCGTTCAAGCCTGAGATCCGCAACGGCAAAATGTACGGACGCGGCGTGAGCGATGACAAGAGCCACCTCACCTCGCGCCTCTTCGCGCTAGATGCGATCATGGATGCAGAAGGCGAACTTCCTTGCAATGTCAAATTCATTGTGGAAGGCGAGGAGGAAACCAGCAGTGTGCATCTGCATGGTTTCATCAAAGATAATCTCGAACTGCTCAAAGCCGATGCCTGCATTTGGGAATTCGGCGGCGTGGACCATCGCGACATGCCCATGCAATACCTCGGCTTGCGCGGCATTTGTTACGTGGAGTTATCGGTCGAATCGCTTGGAACAGACGTCCATTCGGGGATTGGTGGCAGTATCTTTCCCAACGCGGCGTGGCGGCTCGTTTGGGCGCTGAACAGCCTCAAAGGGCCGGATGAACGGATCCTCATCCCCGGCTTTTACGACAAC
>JACPVD010000309.1 GCA_016191895.1 Chloroflexota bacterium
AAGTCGCTGCTGCGGCGCATAAAGTTGGATCAATCACCGCAAGCCTTGCCGCGCATCCTCTCCCACGGCGCATTGAAACTGGATATCGATCAGCGCATCCTATTTATTGATTCCCGCCCGATCGAACTGACGCGCACCGAGTTCAGCCTGCTGGAGGCATTCATGTCCAACCCCGGGTACACCCTCACGCGTGACGAACTCTTGGAGAAAGCCCTGGGCTACGCTTACGAAGGCATGGGACGCGCCCTCGACACGCACATCCGCAACCTGCGGCGCAAGATCGAGCCTGACCCAGATCACCCAACCTATATTCAAACCATGTATGGCGTGGGCTACAAACTGGCAGGAGATTCAATATGAATCGATTATGGGTGCGTCTCAGCCTGATGATCAGCGGGGTTTTGTTTTTCATGTTCTTCCTCCAATTCCTGTCGATCTCACTGGATGGACCCAGAGCGGACGAAGACCTTTCGTCGCCCATGAATGCTCCCCCAGAGGAAATTCAAGGGCGTCTGATTGAATTCATGCTGCTTTCGCTGGTCGTTGGCACAACCGGCGGCGTGGTGATCGCGCGCGTGGTCAGCAACCCCATAAGTAATTTATCGCAAGCGGCGCAGCACATTGGCAAAGGTGAGTTGGATATCCGCGTGCCCGAAAAAGAGAGTCGGGAAATCGTCGAGCTGGCGCAGGCGTTCAACAAAATGGCAGAAGACCTGCAACGCTCGCAGATCGCGCGGCGCAACCTGGTGGCAGATGTCTCACATGAATTGCGCACGCCGCTCACTGTATTGGAAGGAAATTTGCGCGCCGTGCTAGACCATGTGTACACGCTCGACGAAACCGAAACCGCAAACCTGTATGAACAGACCCGTCACTTGATCCGCCTGGTCAATGACCTGCGTGAAATCTCAATGGCAGAAGCCGGGCAGATGACTTTGGAAAGGACGCCCACCGACCTCGATTCGCTCATCACCGACACCCTGCAGGCGCTCGAACCGCTCTCCGCTGAAAAACAAATTCAAATGGAATACGAACCAGCCCACCCGTTGGAAGGGAGCGTGGACGGCATCCGCATTCGGCAGGTGCTATTCAATCTGATCGGCAACGCCATCCGCCACACCCCGCAGGATGGGAGGATCGTCATTCAGGCAAAACGGGATGCGGCGGGGATTCACATCCGCGTTCGGGATTCAGGCAACGGTCTGACTCAGGAGGAGCTTGCTTCGGTTTTCGACAGGTTTTATCGCGCCGACAAATCACGCAGCCGCGAAACCGGCGGCACCGGTTTGGGGCTCTCGATCGCCAAAGCCATCGTCGAAGCCCACGGCGGGACGATCCGCGCAGAAAGTGATGGAAGAGGGAAAGGCAGCACCTTTGAAGTTGATTTGCCGTACGGGTAAAATTTAGTTTACGAGCGTAGACAGCGGAGAAATTACTCCGCCGCTTTTGATTCACGGTATGTTTTTCTTGTAAGAAAGATTTTGAGAATCAGTAGATCACGAAAATCTCGCGTAGTTTGCATTCTCCAGTGCAAAACTGGCGTTAGAGACCACCAATTGCATGCTTTCGTGAAGTACTGAGAATGTTGTCCGCTTGCCGAAAGGTGATCTTCCTATTTATTCCCGCTCATCAACTCGCTGTAAAGTCTTACCGTTTCAGGCATGGGCTTGGCGTTCAACTCTGTCAGCAGGTGAGATTGCAACTCGGCATAGACTCTCGCTACGCTGGCGCGGTCACCGAGTTCGGCGTGTGCCCGCATGGACAGGCAGTATAGGTCTTCGTTGAGCGGGTCGAGCGTGAGGGCTTTTTCAAGATAGCCAATCGCTTTTTTAGATGAACGATTGGAGAGGTGATACGTTGACAATTCTTCCAGCGCGTTCAGGTACGATTGTGCCAGCCTGCGGCGTTCGGGGAAGACCCATTCGTAGTACAAGTTTTGCAGGTATTCGCCCTGAACCAATGTCACCGCCTGTTCGTACCACTCCGCAGAGGACTCGCTGTTGGCAACGGAACGGGCTTTGGCAATGGCGGCATCGAATTCGTCCACGTCGATGCTGAGGCGGGCGGGGTCGAGCCAGTATTCGCCGACTTCAACAAGGATCAATCTCGGGCTGTCGTCCCCAGCTTTGAGCGCGTTGCGGAGGCGCGAGAGCGCGGTATGAAATGCCGTGCGACTCGTCCGTTCCTTCTCCCCCCATATCGCATCGAAGACTTTATCCGCTGGGCTTTTTTCGCCGCGCATGGTGACGAAATACGCCAGCAGGTCGCGCGCCTTGGCAGAGACCCAACGCTCCTGCGAAACCTCCTGCCCATTTAACAGCACGCGGAAATGCCCGAAGCATTGCACTTGAATCGAATAACGGTCGGGCAGTGAAACTTGCAGGGGCTTTTCTGGCAGGTTCTCCAGAACCCGTTCCAAAAACGGACTCTTCTCACCCGCACGGATCAATGCTTCGCTGACCACTTGCGAGCGCACGCCCTGATCGAGAAAAAGTTGAAAGGTGCGCGAGGC
>JACPVD010000319.1 GCA_016191895.1 Chloroflexota bacterium
GGACCCGGCCACGTCACCCAGGCCGCCCACCTTGATAAAAGGCTCGGCTTCTGCGGCTAGAAAAAGGACTTTGATAGTTTGAGGCATGGGGGCTATTTTACATGAAAAACCATTAAGGTGACTGTCACTTCGCAAGTGACAGTCACCTTAATATTCAGGAACGTTACTATTTCACCGTTATCGTCACCGACTCGATCTTATCCCCTTCAAACGAGGGATTCATTTGCGTGTCGCGACGGGTGATTTCGTTCACCACATCCATCCCTTCCACCACCTGTCCAAAAATGGTGTACCCGCCGTTGAGAAAGTCCGCGGGGCCAAACGTAATGAAAAACTGGCTTCCATTGGTGTCACGTCCGGCATTCGCCATGGCAAGCACGCCTGCCTTATCGAAAAGCAGGTCGCTGTCTTCGTTCACAAACTCATAGCCAGGGCCGCCCATGCCGGTGCCGGTCGGGTCACCGCCCTGCGCCATGAAATCCTCCAACACGCGATGGAACGTCACGCCGTTGAAATACTCCTTGCATGCAAGGAACACAAAACTGTTTACCGTGATCGGCGCTTTATCCGGGTACAACTGCGCCACAAACTGCCCACCATTTTCCATGGCGACCGTCGCAAAATACTGCTTCGACACATCCACCATCATCGGCGGCGCTTCGTTATATTGCTCCGCTGCCGGAATAGCCTCAAATAATCCGCACGCGGGGTCGCCACCCACTTCCACATTTGCCTGCGGCTTCGGCCGGTTCTGCCACGCGAAGAACGCCGCCACGATCGCGATCAACCCGATCGCAACATACTGAATCGTCCGGTCAGATTTCTTCTCCGCCGCTTTTCTTGCCTTGTTTTTCTTTGCCATTCTACATGTCTCCTGAAATGAATTCTGCGCGCGGAGTCCGAAGTCTGGAGACTTCGGACTCCGCGCGAAAGTCTGCCAATTATAACAACCTTGCGCTCACAAACGTTTTCTTGTATCCTTGCCGCGCCATGCGAGAAAACTTCAAAAAACAATTCGCCATCCCCCAGGATCACGGTTCGTGGGTCTTCATCCTCAGCCCGCTCCTGATCGGAATCTTTGCAGGCGGCGATTTCACCTACGCCACCTTCAACCTCGTCATCGCGGCGATGTCTGCGTTCATGATTCGCCAACCACTGGCCGTGTTCGTCAAGGCAAACTCCGGACGACGCCCAAAAACGGATCTCGGCCCCGCCCGGTTCTGGTCGCTGGTCTATGGCGGAATCTCAGCCCTGGCCTTGCTCGGGTTAATCCTCGAAGGCTTTGGTTATGTGCTGTACCTGGCGGTACCCGGCGTACCGGTCTTTGCATGGCATTTATGGCTTGTCAGCCGCCGCGAGGAACGAAAACAAGCCGGGATCGAAATCATTGCAACGGGAGTCTTGTCCCTCGCCGCGCCGGCCGCGTATTGGGTGTCTCTTGGCAGATACGATCCTCTCGGCTGGCAACTGTGGGCATGGACATGGCTTCAGTCTGCCGCAAGCATCGTCTACGCATACCTCAGGCTTCGTCAACGGGATCAGGCCGAAGTCCCGCCCGGAACCGAGTTGTGGAAAATGGGCAAACGCGCGTTGATGTACACGTCATTCAATTTATTCGCGGCGCTTATATTGGGCTGGGCAAATATCATCCCGCAATTGATCTTCGTCCCGTTTCTATTACAATGGATCGAGACCTTGTGGGGCATCACCCACCCTGCTATTGGATGGAAACCCACGCGCATCGGAATCCGCCAATTGATCATCAGCACGACATGGACGATATTGTTCATCCTTTGCTGGAAACCATAACCGTCCGCAAGTAGAACTTGCGGACTCCAAAAATCTACATTCAGGAGAAATTAATGAACTTCGATCTAAACGACGAACAAAAGGCATGGAAAAAATCCGTGCATGATTTTGTGGGCAAGGTCATCAAACCCAAAGCCCGCGAAGTGGATGAAAACGAAGAGTTCAACTGGGAGTCGGTTCGCAAAGGCGGCCCCATCGGTTTGACGGGCATGAGCATACCGGAAGAATATGGCGGCTCGAACGTCGATTCGATTTCGTCGGCTATCGCCATGGAAGAACTCGGTTGGGGATGCGGATCGACCGCACTGGCTTTTGCCGCTCACAACGGACTCGGCACCGCGCCGCTTACCCTATATGGCAGCGAGAACCTGAAAAAGAAGTGGTTGCCCCGCGTCGCGGACGGAAAGAGCAAACTCGCCGCCCTCGCATTGACAGAACCCGGCGCGGGTTCCGACCTGCAAGGCGGCGTGATCACCAAAGCGCATAAAGATGGGAACGAGTGGGTGATCAACGGCGCGAAGATGTGGTGTACAAACGCAAGCATCGCGGAATACATCATCACCCTCGTCCGCACCGACCTGAAAGGCGGATCAAAATCATTGAGCATGATCCTCGTGCCAACCGATTCAAAAGGGTTGAAGATTGGATCGCACGAAAAAAAGATGGGACTTCGCGGCTCACCCACTTCCGGCGTAACGTACGACAATGTCCGTGTGCCGCTCGAAAACCTTGTTGGCCCCGAAGGGCGCGGGTTGCACCAGGCGCTTGCCACGCTCGACGCAGGCCGCATCAGCATCGGCGCGCTCTCCACCGGGCTGGCGCAAGCCGCCATGGAAGCCGCAATAGACTACGTCCGCGAACGCAAAGCCTTTGGTCGGTCCATCGCGGAGTTTCAGGCCATTCAATTCAAACTTGCCGATATGGCGGCGGAAATCGAAATCGCACGCACCATGGTACACAAAGCCGCATGGGCGAAAGATCAGGGACGCCCCTTCAACAAAGAAGCCGCCATCGCAAAACTGTTCGCCACTGAAATGGCCGAACGCGCATGTTACGAAGCGATTCAAATTCACGGCGGCAACGGCTACAGCCGCGAATACCCCGTCGAACGCATATACCGCGATGCCCGCCTGATGACCATCGGCGAAGGCACAAGCGAAATTCAAAGACTGGTCATTGCGAGGCACGTACTGGCAAGCGAGTAATGTAGGACAAGTTTCAACTTGTCCGCGCAAATCAGAGATCTGCCCTGCGTTCCCGCGTTTTTAAAAACGGCTCTTTGGGATTAAACTCACCTCAC
>JACPVD010000312.1 GCA_016191895.1 Chloroflexota bacterium
CATTCAAACATTTGGCGGACGTCAGCACGCCGATTTTATCCGCGCCGTGATTCTTCTGGATGTCGCTGATTTTCTTTGCGGCAATATCCAGCGCGGTTTCCCATTCCGCTTCAACCCAATCCCAGGGGGAAGATACTAGAGGATTAGATACTAGATGACTAGGCTCTTTACTATTCTCTAGTCTTCTATTCTCTAATATCTCCGCTTTATTCTTTCCCTCCAACAAATACCTTCTCACCTTTGGCTTTGTCAATCTATCTGGATGATGAATATAATCATACGCATATCTTCCCTTCACGCATAACGCCATCCCATTGACAGGCGCATTGGGATTTGAAGATACGCCAATCACTTTGTTATTCTTCACCAGCAAATCAAACTGACATCCGACTCCGCAATACGCGCACGTAGTAGTGACTTTAGTCACCTGATGCGCGCGCGCCATGCCGTAATTCAATTTATTCGATAACGCGCCCGTCGGACAATACGCCACGCATTGACCGCAGGACTCGCAGCGCGCTTCGAGCATGGTCGTCCCCGCGCCCGCGACAATCACTTCATCAAATCCGCGCTTGGCGACGCCCCATACCTGCCGACCTTGAATCTCCTCGCACGCCAGCACACAGCGGCGGCACAGGATACATTTATTCATATCCACGCGGATGAAGGGATTCGGATCGCTGTCCACCGCATAGCGCGTCTTTTCTCCCCACGCGGGAACCCGCGCCTGATATTCATACGCGAGGTCTTGCAACTCACACTCGCCCGCCACATCGCAAATCATACAATCGGGCGGATGATTCGCCAGCATTAACTCAAGCGTCATCTTGCGGTCTTTGACCACCTTCTCGCTGTCCGTCTCGATTTCCATCCCCTCCCAAATCGGAGTCACACACGCGGCTTGCAAAAACCGTCCGCCTTTCACCTCCACCACGCACATGCGGCAGTTGCCCGTCGGCGACAAATCCTTGTGATAGCACAACGTCGGAATGTGAACGTCATGCTCCTGCGCCACCTGTAAAACGGTTTTACCCGCTTCGGCTTGGATGGATTGACCGTTGATTTTTATGTTTGTCATAGTTCCTCTGTGTGAGGTAGACAGGTAAACAAGTACACAAGTAGACATGTATACGTGTTTACCTGTGTACTTGTCTACTTTTCTACTGCCCTAAACTCTTTCCCAAAATGCCCCATCGCCGAACTCATCGGGATCGGCACGCTTTGTCCCAGCCCGCAGAACGACGAGTCGCGCATGATGTCTGCCAGCGCCTTCAATTCGTCCATGTCGCCTTTTTGACCTTTGCCTTCCGCCATGCGATTCAAGATCTCCAATGAGCGATATGTTCCCACACGACACGGCGTACACTTTCCGCACGACTCCGCGGCGAAGAAATGCAGCAACTCGCGGAGAAATGCAACGGGTGAAACGCTTTCATCGCAAATCAAAAATGATCCCGCGCCCAAAGAGATTCCCTTTTGCGACGAAGCGAAATCAATCGGCACGTCGAGCATGGACTTATCCACGATTGTCCCCGCCGCGCCGCCGCACAACGCAAACTGAAACTTCGAGCCTGTCTTCATCCCGCCGCCGAATTTCTTGATGATCTCGCGCAAAGTCAAGCCAAACGGCGCTTCGAACAAGCCAGGCTTTTTCACGTGACCCAGCACCATGTACATCTTCGTCCCTGGCGTTGCGTATCCCGTCAACGACTTCCACCACTCCGCGCCGTTTTTCAAAATATGCGGCGTCGCGCAAAACGACTCGACATTGTTCACTGCTGTCGGTTGTCCGCGAAAACCCGATTGCGGCGGGAACGGCGGGCGCAGACGCGGCTCGCCGCGCTTGCCTTCGAGCGATTCGATCAACGCCGTTTCTTCGCCGCAGATGTAAGCGCCCGCGCCGCGATGAACGTGAATGTCGAAATGGAATCCGCTCCCCAGTATATTCTCGCCTAAAAGATTTTTCTCTTTTGCTTGAGCAATCGCATTTTCCAAACGCCGCGCTTGAACTTCATATTCCCCGCGAATGTAAATCCACGCTTCCGAAGCGCCGCACGCGTAACCCGCGATGGTCATGCCTTCCAGCAGTTGATGTGGATTGGTATCCATCAACACCCTGTCCTTGAAAATCAGCGGCTCGGACTCGTCTGCGTTGCAAATGATGTACTTCGGGCTGCGGCTTTCATTTGCCACGAAGCGCCATTTCCGCCCGACGGGAAATCCCGCGCCGCCGCGTCCCTGTAAGCCCGAAGATTCCACCTCCGTGAGAACTTGCTCCGCTGTTTTCTGTAACGCGGATTTCAATCCGCCATACACGCCATTTGCAATTGCGTCTTCAATCGAGTCGGGATCAATCTTCCCCGCCAAAGACATCATCACGCGCACTTCGCCCTTGCGCGGTTTGGAGTAATCGGTCGGGACTCCGCGCCAACCCTTGCACACTTTTTGTGCATCCTTCGACGTGACGGGACCCGCCTGCTCATCCCCAATTAACACCGCAGGCGCGCGGTCACACAACCCCAAGCAGGAAGTTCTCTCGACAGTGTACTCATCCCCAACCTTCTTCTCCCACTCACTAACCAACTGCTTACTGCCCTTACTCGCTCTTTCCAGCCAGCACACAGGACCATCGCACACGCGCAAAATTTTCTTGCGCTCGTCCAAACTCAGCATGGAGAAAAATGTCGCCATACCGTAGATGTGATGGGGCGGAATTTTCAGCGCGCGGGCCACATCGGTCAGTGAATCAGTTGTCAGCGCGGAACGCTGCGCCTCGACGTCCTTCAACACTTCGAGCGTCGCCTCCATCGTCCCGCCGTGATGGTGGGCAAGCCGCTCGATTTCAGGGTCTATCGGTTTGTAGGTGATTTTTTTGTTGGTCATTGCGCCTCTTGAATGTAATCCAATATCGTACAATGATTATCCTTTATCGGGCCTTTCTTCGGAAGTTAGATTCTTCACCCTATGACAGGATGTTCGTCCTGTGGCGTGGGGGCAAATTTCGGGTGGATTAAACGAAAACAGAACCGCAAGCGCAAGATTTCTCTCGCGGTTCTGTCTAAGAGAGCGTTTCTTAAGTCCAATTCCGAGACAA
>JACPVD010000313.1 GCA_016191895.1 Chloroflexota bacterium
ATACCAGCCGTCGAAGTATTTGGGAATGAACTGGATGAACGTTCCGCTGAATTCGTTGTTTGTGACGCGCTCAAGGTATACCTGCGGGGGGATGAGGAAAAATATTCCAAAGATAAGCGGCACAAGCAGGCGTGTCACCCGCTCGCGCATGAACTCGCGGTCGACACGATGCTGCAAGGCGTAGTAAATGGCGTACGCCGAGAGGACAAAGAACAACGGCATAATGAATTGGTTGAGGATGTTCACAAAGACCGTCGCGCCGAAATCCAACGCTGGGTTTTTGACATGCCACCCGTCCTCGTCGAAGTAACGCGCGTTGTGAAACAGAAAGATGCCCGCCATGCCAAGCGCGCGGAGCCAGTCGAGATCGTGGTGGCGGGTTTTGGTTTGTGTCATGGAGGCTTCCTTCGAAGGGGTTTCAAAAAGAAAAGGGGGGGAAGTGGGGTGTTTTGAGCGCGAATCGCGCTCAAAACACCCCACACCCCAATGTAGAGTTTTTACTTCCGCCCGAAATCAGCGGGATTCTCGCCCCACAGTTTGCTGTCCCATTTCACGATCTTGTCTTCAGGCAATTCGTTTTCGGCCAGCCAGTTTTCGGCGCTTTGAATGAGGGCAAAGAGCAGGGCGTTCTTTGGGGTGTGTTTCAGGTTGGTTTTGCATAAGCCTGTCATCACCCATGTAATGGCATTCTCGGAATCGGAATAGATGACCGCGTGCGAATTATGCTTGAGTTCCCAGGTGAGCGCATGGACAATGGCGAGGAACTCGCCCACGTTGTTCGTCCCCTGTTCATACGGTCCCGCGTGAAAGATCTGTTCCCCCGTTTCGGTGATCACGCCGCGGTATTCAAGTTTACCGGGCGAACCGCTGCAGGCCGCGTCCACGCAAATGGACGGCAGCGCGGGTTGAACGCTGGCCGTCTTCCATCGTCCATGCGAGGAGGCCTTCCCTTTATAGTGATCATAGTTGGCAAGGAAGGCGGATTCGGCCTCGGCGTTGCTATCAAAGGCTTTGTATTGCGCGCCGACAAATCCCTTCACCTGTTTTTCACACTCCGCCCATGACGTGAAGATTCCGGTCTTGCGTCCCTTCCATACAACGTAGTATTTGATCTTCGGCATGCGATAATTTTACTTCAATTCAAAAGGCGCGGCATGGATGCATTCTCCCCCGGCTACTGGATGATCAATGTCGAAAAAACTTCAGACAGTCTTTGCACAACAAGATTGCGATCGAACTCGGTCACGATACCGGGCGGGAAGTTGCCGATGTTCGATGAATGGATGTAATAGATCACCTCGTAACACACGCCGTCATTTGCCATGCGGTAAATTTCCTGCTGGTAGAGATTGCCCGCGCCTGCGCCATCCGCCGTGCTGTGGACGAATGTATATCCGTTGATCGTTTCATTGCCGACAACGATCTCGGATCCGCCTCCGCTGACGTTTGATTCCATGCAAGCAGCGACGATCTGCGCCTCAGCCGTTCCCCCGGCAAACAGAAACACCTCGCCCAGGTTCGTATTCTCGTAAACGCTCGAATCGACCAGCCGAAGCGATAACTGCGGAGGAAACTTGTAATTACCGGGCACAGGCAGCGCAGGCACAAACGCATCGGAATAGGCCAATGAGAATCCAGTCGCGGGATCCTGATATTGAAAGTATTGAAAATCCGTTCCCGGCGGGTTCACCGCCACGCGCAACACAAACTGAGGGACATCGCCGTTTGGCGTAAGCGTGACCAGGTACTCCTGCGTCCCCGGTAAAACCCCGCGCCAGAACGAACACTCCTGATCGAGTGTCTGCGGACATAACACACTTCCATCCGCGCCCTTGATCTGCATCGGGACGTACCCCCAGCCGCTGTCAGGGATTTGCGGCAAAACCGAAACAGACATCACCTGCCCCTTCATCGCATTGACCGAATATGTTTTGCTCGCACCCATCGGAATGACATCGGTCACATCGGCATATGTCCCGCCTGCGGCAAATTGAATCACATTCGGCTGGCCGGGCAACGCGGTAGGCGCGACAAAAGTTGGGAAACCCGCAGTCGGCAGGGGCGTTTCAGTGAAAGTGGGTATCGGCGTAAATGTGGCAGGTAGAACCGGTAGGGCAGTATCTTCCACAACCGGCGATTCGACGAGAGGAATGACCGGCGAAGCGCAAGAGGCAAGAAGAAACAGCAGAAATAGAAGAAAAAATTCTTTTTTCATTATCCTGTAACCTTCAACCTTCGACCTTCGACCTTCGACCTTCGACCTTCAACCCAAATACTCGATCACGGTCGCTTCGCCCTGCCCCACTCCAACACAAAGGGTCGCAACGCCGTATTTTCCATTGCCGCGATTTTTCATCTCATTCACAAGCGTTGTCACCAATCTTGCGCCCGAACATCCCAGCGGATGCCCGATGGCGATCGCGCCGCCATTCACGTTGATAATATCCGGGGCGATGCCCAGGTCTTCGATCACGGCAAGCGACTGCACCGCAAAGGCTTCGTTCAATTCCATCAGGCCGATATCCTTCATTTGCAAACCAGCCCGCGTAAGGGCTCTCTTCGTCGCAGGGACGGGGCCATAGCCCATCACGCGCGGAGGGACTCCCGCAGAAGCAGATGTCACAATGCGAGCCAATGGTTTCAAGTTCAACGTGTTGGCTTTTTCCTCACTCATGATTAAGAGCGCGGCCGCGCCATCGTTGAGCCCGGAAGAGTTCCCAGCGGTGACCGTCCCCCCATCTTTGGAAAAAGCAGGCTTCAGTTTGGATAATGATTCGAGAGTCGTATCCCGCCGCGGACGTTCGTCGGTGTCCACAAGTTTGGGGTCGCCTTTTCTTTGTGGAATGGAAACAGGCACAATCTCCTGTTTGAATCTGCCTGCGTCGATCGCCGCAATCGCGCGTTGATGCGATCGCACCGAAAATTCATCCTGTTTTTCGCGGGTGATGTGAGGGCGTTCCTTCGCGATGTTTTCCGCCGTCTCACCCATCGAATCCGTGCCGTGCATTTCCTTCATCTTCGGGTTGGGATATCGCCAGCCGAGCGCGGTGTCGTACGCGGTGAGATTGCCAAACGAATATCCCGCTTCGGCCTTCGGGAGCGAATACGGAGCGCGGCTCATCGATTCAACTCCGCCCGCGATATACACATCGCCCTCACCCGCCTTGATGGCCCGCGCCGCCATGTTGATCGCATTCAAGCCCGAAGCGCACAATCGATTTACGGTGACACCGCCCACTTCGATGGGCAGACCCGCCAACAGCGAAGCCATGCGCGCCACGTTGCGGTTGTCCTCGCCGGCTTGATTCGCGCATCCGAGAAATACCTCTTCGATCAATGCAGGGTCGAACGAATTACGTTCCAAAATTGTTTTGATGATGTGCGCCGCCATATCGTCAGGGCGGACCGAAGCGAGGATTCCGCCCAACGCGCCGATCGGCGTGCGAATTGCGTCGATGATGACTGGTGTATGCATGATTTTCTCCGTGTGAAAGTTTCAAATTGATTTTACCACCGGGGAAATACTCCCTCATACACAGGCTTGACAAACGGACATTTGTTTCATAATATCCGCGCACTACACA
>JACPVD010000057.1 GCA_016191895.1 Chloroflexota bacterium
AGCGTGTGCCGCGTTCCGTCTCCGCAATTCGGGAGGGGGGTAATCGGCGCGGCAAATCCGGGGCGGGCTACGGCGATCGACTTTTCGATGTGCAGTTTGCGCGTTTCGGTTTCAGGCCTGCCCCAATCGTAGACGCGGTATGTCAGGTCGGACGCCTGTTGGACTTCATAGACCAGCAGGCCGGGGCCGAGAGCGTGAAGTGTGCCGGCCGGCATGAAGATCGTATCTCCCTGTGAGACGGCAGTATATTGCACATGATCGATGACCGCGCCATTACGAATCGACTCGGCCAACTGTTCGGCATCGGTGTTTGGCTTTAACCCGGCAATGAGTTTTGAATCGGGTTGCGCGTCCAACACATGCCAGGCTTCGGTCTTTCCAAAATGGCCGGGGCCTTCGAGTCGGGCGGCTTGTTCGTCATTGGGGTGTACCTGCAAGGACAACCACTCCGCGCAATCGAGAAGTTTGATCAACAGGGGAAAGCGGCGGCCTGTCCGCGTAATGGATTTTTCGCCGAGCAATTCCGCGCCAAATTCGTTTGCAACATCCCCCAGGGTTTTCCCGGCCAATGAGCCTGTTTCGATGCGATCCTGTTCATATACCACCCACGCCTCGGCGGTGGGGACATGCCCGAGTCGCAGGCGATCTCCGCCCCACACGTAATCGCGGTATTCGGGCGCCAATTTTAGAAATGGAAGGGTCATGGTTGCCTGCCGGAAATCACATCTCCCACCGTTTGTACGATCAGCCCGTTGGCTTGCTGCTCGCCGAGCCATTGCGCAAATTGGGAAAACGTTTCGGGTTTGATGGCGTACTCATTGCATCCATCGCAAACGTGGTGAAAGACAAAGATCACCCAGCCGCCGCCGGCATCCTCCACCTCGGTCACATAGCGAAGCATCTTGGGCAGGCGCGTATCCCCGACAATATACGGCATGGCTTTCAGGTCATGGGCATCTGCCGGCGGAATTGTATCGGGCCCGCCGGAGACGCCTCTCGCATTGCTGTATCCGCAATCGATCACGGCCTGCCGCGCCACATCGTCGAAATGGCCGTAGGGATAGGCAAAGGACATCGCGTCGAAACCACGGGCGAGCAGGTTGTTTCGGTCATCGCAGATTTCGCGCTCGAGGTCTGCGCCGCGCACGTCGGGCAAATTGACATGGCTCAATGTATGGCCGCCGATCTCGTTGCCGTCGTTGTACAGGTCGCGCAACTGATTTTCAGTCATGAAGCCGTTGGTATCCGTAAAGCCGCTGACGATATAAAACGTGGCATGCAGGTTGTTCTCCGCAAGCGCCGGGCGGACGATGTAATTATCCGCATTGCCATCGTCGAAGGTCAGGCTGACGACGGTATTTTTGAATGTAATATTTTCTTTTTGCGGCGCGCTGCACGCGGCAGGAAAAAGGAGCAGAAGCAGAATCAGGCTGTGATGGGGTTTCATGTTGTTATGGCACAAAGTCGATTTTGTTTGTGACGCACACTCCCTGCAAGCCCAAGGCAGTGCATAGTTTGACCGTCGCCGTGAGTTTGCGTCCGCCTGGATTGTAAATGATCATGGGGCCGCTCACCACAAAGACATCGCCGATTCCGAGCGTGTCCTTTGTGGTTTTGTTCAGGCACCCGTCCAGGTTGGTGAAGCCGTCGGTGATACTTGTGCGCGTCATGTCGGTGACCTTGTCCTTTATAATGACTTCCGCAGATTTCAAAGGCGCCAGTCCCGTATTGGTCAATTTGAGTTCCACCCACCAGTTTGTGGCGCAATTCTCCAACCCGGCATATTCGAGGAGAAAGGCAGGCTTCGACGGGGGAGTGACTGTAAATGTGGGGGTCGGTGGCGGGGTGAGCACGGGCAAAAGCATGGTGGAGCCGGTGACTGTGGCGTACTTTCCCCATACCCAGCAAAACTCGGGGTCGCCATCGGGGTTGCGGATGTACCAATACTCGTTTTTCGGGTCGCGCCCGTATACCTGCGCAACCTGCCCTACACGCAATGCTCCTTGCATGGCATACACCTTGCCCGGCCCGCTGCGGCAGTTGGTATCCACGGAAACGGTGATGAGCGGAACGGACGATGTCGGTGTAAGGGATGGAGTTGCGGTGAACGTTACGGTGAGCGTTGGCGTGGGCGGCTCTGGCGTGAACGTAAACGTGGATGTGGCGGTGAGCGTTGATTCCAATGTCGCCGGAAGGGCGGAGGGTGGAAGGGTCGGCGGGTTCATGGCGGCCACCGTTTGCGCAACGGACGTGGCAACGGCATTTTGATCGGGGACAAAAAGATTCGTCGATGAACAGGCCAGGCTGGCAAGAAGCAAAATCGCCAGCGGTAAATTTATCTTTCTGAAACGTAACATCTTGTCCTCCACGAAATAATTGAAAACATCCACCCTCTAAACGCCGAACGCCGCCGGGTTGTTCCAGACCAGCCAGCCTTTGGATAGCCACTTTTTGCGTAAATCGATTGTATACCCTTTTTCCGAAAGGCTTTCCGCCGAGGCGCCGAACCATTGCTTTAGGCCAAATGTTTTCGTGTGAATCGTTTCCA
>JACPVD010000327.1 GCA_016191895.1 Chloroflexota bacterium
ATGAGAAGTGTACACCAAATATAGGCCCCGATGAATGTTGCGGCAAAGAATTTTGGAAAGGGGATCTTTGCCAGCCCGGCGGGGATGCTGACCAGTGTGCGTATCCCCGGAATGACGCGCCCGATCAGTACGATTCCCGCGCCCCAGTTGCGCATTTGCTCTTCCACTTTGGTGATAAGCGACGGGTCAATACGGAAGAATTTTATAAACCTGTCAATTACCGGCCGTCCGCCGAAACGCGCCACCCAATAAGTGATGGAAGCGCCGATCGCGCTCCCCAGCCCGGCGTAGAGGCCGCCGATGAAAATAAAACCCGGCGCAATGCCGTGGCGTTCGATCAACATCCAGCCTGCAAAGGCAAGGATGATCTCGTTGGGAGTGATTCCTGTGGCATTCTCGAATATCATCAAGCCGAATACCCCCGCCCAGCCAAACTGGTCGAAGAGGGTTTGCAAGGTGGATAGGATGGTTGATTCAATTTGGTCGAGCATGGTATATCTCCTGATGACTCATTTATTCAGAGGGTGCGTCGCACCATATTGAATGGGACGAATCTCACGAGTGGATTCTCCTTATTCATTGGATCGATTCACCCGTTTGGCGCGACGCACTAAACCACCGTGTATAAATAAAAAAGACCATCGCCAAAACTGATTTGACGATGGTCTTGCCTTTTCCAGAACAGCCGGGAAATGATTTCCGTATTGACGGCTGTGCTACCCAAACGCTGGGCGGCTACTCCCCATCGGAGCGTGTTGATAGTATACAGAAGAAGAAAAATCTGTGGTTTAGAATTTTCTTATCTGCGCTTGTAAATATAATCAGATCGAAACCACCGCGCGCGACGCTCTCAATGCTGAATTGATCATCAGGTATTCGGTGATGTTCTCCGCGGTGACGATGCCCACCAACTGGCCTGCGTGAGTGACGGGCAATGCAGGCACACCTGATTCCTGGATGCGCATGAGCGCATTTTCCACCATCTCATAAGAATCCACGGCGGGCGGATCATTGCGCATCACAGACGAGATGGCGATGTTCTGTCCATGCCGGGTGAGGGCGGCGAGGAAATCGTCACGAGTCACGACTCCCACAACTCGATCATTGTCGATCACGGGGAAGTCATGCTGTGAACCAGCAAGGATCAACTCTGCCATGCGCGAAAGCGAGTCACGCGGGGAGAGGCTCTTGTAATCGGTGAGCATGGCGCGCCCAACGGGGATTCCGCTGATGGCGTTCTTCATTTGTGTAGCGCTCGATTCCTGCGATGCGCCGATCCAGATGAAGAAGGCGATGAAGAGCAGCATGGCGTTTCCGAACAAGCCGATCAGGCCAAACAATAAGGCCATGCCCTGACCGATTGTCGCGGCGATCTGCGTGGCGCGGACGTAATCCAAACGCATGGCAAGCAGTGCGCGGAGTACGCGTCCACCGTCCATGGGGAAGGCGGGGATGAGGTTGAACAACACGAGCGAGATGTTCACCGTCATCAGTCTTTCGAGGAAACTGCCCGAGGCAACGGTCAGCTCATTGAGCGGGACCAGGTTCGAGGTCAGATAGAGATACGCGAACAATCCCGCGGCAATGACCACATTGACGGCAGGTCCCATCAGCGCGACCCACAACTCCTCGATCGGCTTTTCAGGCATGCGCTCCAGGCGGGCCACACCTCCAATCGGGTAGATCGTAATGTCGCGGGTTTTGATCCCATACTTTCGGGCGGTGAGGGCGTGGCCGTATTCATGTAAAATCACACAGGCGAACAGCGCGAGGATGAACAACACGCCGTTCAATACCTGCATCCAATTCTGGTGTTCCAACCAGTGGCTGTAACCGACCCACCCAATGAGAAGCAGGAAGGTCGCGTGGATGTACACGTCGATTCCAGCAAAAGTTCCCAGTTTCCATTGCCATTTCATAGTCTAAACTCCTTGTTTGTTGGACGACATTGTACAGGGAATTTATAAGAAAAATGTTATAAAAATTCTATCAGGAACTATCAATTTTCGAGAAAAGGAGTTTTTATGACCGCCCAGCCCGATTTTGACCCGCAACTCACCCACCGATATTTTTCCGCGACCTGTTTCAACAAAACCTGGGAATGGATCGACAACCCGCATCGCACCCCGACCGATGACCTGTCCATGCTTCAATCGGCCATGACCTCCCTTTGGCATTGGACCCAGCGCGAAGACGCCAAGCCGCAGAACCTCTCCGTTGGCTATTGGCAGGTCTCGCGGGTATTCGCGCTGATGGGTCAATCAGACAATGCCCGTCGCTACGCCGAGGTTTCGATCACCCATAGCGAGGGATGCCCGCCCTTTTACGCCGGGTTTGCCTACGAAGCCCTGGCCCGCGCGGAAATGGTCGATGGGAATCACGAGATGATGAACGAATATCTTGCCAAAGCCAGGGAACTCGCCGAACAAGTGGACGATGCCGAGGATAAGGAAGTGTTGATGGGCGATATTAATTCCATAGAATAAAAAGACCGCCGTGCTTATAGCGGCGATCTTTTCTCATTACTTTTACTTTTTACTTCTTCCACTTACTTGATCAACCCCAATTTCTTCCCCGCCTCGCCAATCACATCCATCGCGCGTTCGATCTCGCTGGGGTCATGCGCCGCGGTGACCGTGGCTCTTAATCGCGCGAGTCCCTCCTGCACGGCAGGCGAGACCACCGGCAGGACGAACACATCGTTGTGCTGGCATTCGCGGGTCATGGCGAAGGCCGCATCGTCTTCGCCGCAAAGGACGGGGACGATCGCAGTTTCGGTCAGCATGGTATCGAAGCCCATGCTCTTCAACCCGCCGATGAATTGTTTGGTGTTCTGGTTCAGGCGCTCGATGCGCCAGGGTTCGTCCAGGATGACCTTGAACGCTTCGTTCGCGGCGGCGGCCTGCGCTGGGGGAAGCGCCGCCGAGAAAATATAAGCGCGGCTGGCATGACGCAGATAGGTGATAATCTCCTTCTTCGCCGCCACATACCCGCCGACAGAGGGGATGGTCTTGCTCAGCGTTCCCATCTTGATGTCGATCTGGTCATACAGGTTGAAATACTCTTCGATGCCGGTGCCTTTTTCGCCGAGCACGCCCAATGAATGCGCCTCGTCGATCATCAACCATGCGTTGTATTTCTTGCACAACTCCACCACTTTGGGAAAGTCAATAATGTCGCCGTCCATGCTGAAGACCGAATCAGCAATGACCATCTTCGCCACATCGGAGGGTGCGTTTTTCAACAGGCCTTCGAGATGTTCCATGTCGTTGTGGCGGAAGCGGCGGAACTCCGCGCCGGACATCAAACATCCATCCACGATGGAAGCGTGATTGATCTTGTCCGAGAAGACATAATCGCCGCGTCCCATCATGGTCGAGACCACGGTCAGGTTGGTGGCATATCCCGAGGAGTAGGTGATCGCGCCTTCGGCGTGTTTGAAGTTTGCAATCGTCTCTTCGAGTTCGTTGTGGATCGTCAATGTGCCGGCCAGGGTGCGTACGCCGTTCGTGCCGGTGCCGAATTGATCCACCGCTTTCTTTGCGGCTTCATTGATGCGCGGATGTCCCACCAAGCCCAGATAACTATACGAAGCATACATCCCCATCTCGCGCCCGTTGACCAGCACCTTCGCGTCGCCGCGCATTTCTGCAACGGGCTGATTGTAAAAATAAAGATCGTTCGTCTTTAGATAATGAATTCGGTCTGTCATGGCCTTGATGCGGCGGGTAACCGCATCGTTGGTGTTATGAAAATCCATGAGGAAACGCTCCTGAAAAAGAATATTGCAAGGTTAGTCGAGAGATATGGTTCTGTCTAGTTGATTGTAAATAAGGAGGAAAAGAAGCAATCACCTGG
>JACPVD010000343.1 GCA_016191895.1 Chloroflexota bacterium
ATCCCCGGCGCGAAGATCAGCGCCATTCACGGGCAAATGCGCAAAGTAGGCGAACGCTTTGTCATCCCCATGTTTCATCCCGCGGCGGCATTGCATCAGTCGGCGCTGAAGCCGGCCATCTTGGGTGATTTCGCCAAACTGCCCGAGCAACTAAACGAAGCCCGAAAGGCGCTGGGTAAAACCGCCGTTGTTGAAAAGAAAAAGGAATTTGCAACGCGAAGCGATAAGCCCAGGCAGTTGAGTCTGTTTTAGATAACGGACGGCTTCACGTAGTGAATTTAAGGATGAAATGGAATTTGTATCATGAAAAATGTTTCCAAAATCCTATGGTTCAGCCTGGTAATATTAGGCTCAATGCTTGCGTATGTTTATGCTCAGGCATCTGAATCAACAGAAAAATACATAAGTGAGCAGGAAGCAATCGAGAAGGCAAAGTTGTATTGTGAACAAACCCATTCACCAAGCCAGAAAGAACCCGATAACTTCAATACAAAGTTGATCCAATGTGGACAAGTGCTTGAAGCAACTGGATGGACAGCCTGTAGTGAGGCCGAAAAATCACCGGATATGATGGTATGGTATGTATCGATGCAAGGCTTATGGTTACATTGGGGACCTGTGCCGGCGGATGGGCCACATACCCCAATATCATTTACGAGTTGTACTGTTCTAATGGAAGCTGGTTCAGGGCAAATGCTTGTTTTAGGAAGTAATTGAAATTATAAAGATAATGAAAATTTTCAAAAGGAAAACATGTCTACCAAAGAAACCCTCATCAAGAAGTTGAAAGAAAAGAACGCAAGGATCGCCATCCTCGGGCTGGGGTATGTCGGGTTGCCGCTGGCAGTGGTGTTTGGCGAGGCGGGATTCCATGTCACTGGCGTGGACCCCGATAAACGCAAGATCGACTCGCTTCAAAAGGGCGAATCGTATATTCCCGATGTAAAGACCGAAGCGGTGGCGAAGCTCGTCAAAAGCGGGCATCTCACCGCCACAGACGATTTTTCCGTGTTGAAGGATATGGACGCGGTCAGCATCTGTGTGCCGACTCCGTTGCGCCAGACCGGCGACCCGGATATGTCGTTCATCATTTCGGCGACGGAAGAATTGGGAAAATACATGCACAAGGGCATGGTCATCGTGCTGGAATCGACCACCTATCCCGGCACGACCCGCGAAGTCCTGCTTCCCAAACTCGGCGCGGAGCATGGACTCACCGTCGGCGAAGACTGGTTTCTGGCTTTTTCCCCGGAACGGGTCGACCCCGGCCGCGAAGACTTCACCACCATCAACACGCCCAAAGTAGTGGGCGGCATCACAGAGACGTGCGGCGAAGTGGCTTCGGCATGGTACGAGGGCGCGATCAAAACGGTTCATTACGTGTCGACGGCGGAAGCGGCGGAAATGTCCAAACTGCTCGAGAATACCTTTCGCATGATCAACATTGGCCTTGTCAATGAACTGGCGATCATGTGCGAACGCCTCGGTGTGGATGTGTGGGAGGTGATCGATGCCGCCGCCACCAAGCCGTTCGGTTTCATGAAGTTTACGCCGGGACCCGGCCTCGGCGGCCACTGCATTCCCATCGATCCGTTGTATCTTTCGTGGAAGATGAAGTCGTTTAATTACAATGCGCGCTTTATTGAACTGGCTTCCGAGATCAATACCAACATGCCGCGTTATGTGGTCAGCCGTATATTGGACGCCATGAATGATCGCGGCATGATATTGAAAGGCTCGAAGGTGCTCGTGCTTGGCGCGGCCTATAAACCTGACATCGACGATGTGCGCGAATCCCCGTCGCTGGATGTGATCGGACTCCTGCAAAAGAAAGGCGCGAACGTGGAATATCACGATCCCTACATCCCGCACATTCACCACGAATACGACGGCTGGCACATGGACAGCGTGAAGGACATGATGAAGTCCGTGAAAGAAGCGGATGCGGTGGTGATCATCACCAATCACAAACAGTACGATTACAAAGCCATCATCGAATCGGCGAAATTTGTCTTTGATTCCCGCAACGCCACCGGCAAATTTGGGAAAGACAACGAAAAGGTTGTAAGACTATAGGGTGTCAAGTTCCAGGTTTCAGGTTCCATGTTCTGAACTAGGCGTACCTGCCTGACACCTGATACCTGACACCTGACACTTGGAACTTAATCATGGCTCATTACCTGGTAACCGGCGCGGCCGGCTTCATCGGCGCGCGGACTTCGACAATGCTCCTCGAGCAGGGACATACCGTCGTCGGTATCGACAATATCAACGACGCCTACGATCCGCGCATCAAGGAATATAGATTAAGGAAACTTCAATCGTCACAGGGATTCAAATTTCACAAGGATGATATTTCTGAGAAATCTGTCATTGACCTGTTCAAGCATGAGAAATTTGACGGTGTAATTAACCTCGCCGCGCGCGCCGGTGTGCGTTTTAGCGTGGATAATCCCTGGGCGTTTTTAGAGTCCAATGTGACCGGCACCTTGAACATGTTGGAAGTCTGCCGCCAGTTTGGATGCAAAAAGTTCATCCTTGCTTCCACATCCAGCATTTATGGGGAGAACCCGGAATATCCCACGCCTGAAACCGCTTCGAGCAGTGAACCGTTGCAACCGTATGCCGCCAGCAAAAAGGGCGCGGAAGCGTTGGCGCATTCCTATCATCACCTGTATGACATCGATGTGACCGTTGTCCGCTATTTCACGGTGTATGGCCCGGCAGGGAGACCCGACCTCGCCATCTTCCGCTTTGTGAAATGGATGATCGAGGGCGAGCCGATTCGCGTCAACGGCGATGGGACCCAATCGCGCGGATTCACGTATGTGGACGACATCGCGCGGGGAACGATCGCGGCGCTCAAACCGCTTGGCTATGAAATCATCAATCTCGGCGGGCATGAAGTCATCACGATTAACGGGCTTGTAGAACTGGTCGAGGAGTTGACCGGCAAAAAGGCAAACGTCCAATACGGTCCGCCCAACCTGGCGGATATGCACATGAATCAGGCAAACGTGACCAAGGCGCGGGAACTGCTTGGGTGGAATCCGCAGGTGAAACTGGCTGAGGGAATCAAAAACCTGATCGATTGGTATTATGCCGAACGCGAATGGGCAAAAGATATTTTGATGCCGTGACCCCAAATAAGAAAACGGAGTCCAACGTCTCTGACGTTGGACTCCGTTTTCTTTTATTCTTCCTATGGTGAAAATCACGCCCCCGCCAGCGCGGAAACAAATTCGCCCGCCGTCGCAAACCGATCCTTCGGTTCTTTTGCCATGGCGCGTTGCAGGCTGTGAGCGATCGAACGCGGCAAGTCGCGGACGAGTTCGCGGGCGTCCGGCGCGGGGGAATTCAAGTGCGCGAGCAGAAGCGCGCCGGTGTTGGGACGTTCAAAGGGAAGCGTACCCGTGAGCATTTGATAGGCCATCACGCCGAGCGCGTAAATATCGGCGCGGCCATCCACCTCGGCGGAGGCTTGAATCTGTTCCGGGGCAATGTAATCGAACGTTCCGACCATGCCCGTGTTGGTGATGCGCGTGTGCGCGTCGGAAATTTTTGCGATGCCGAAATCGGTCAATACCACGCGGCGCGGACTTGTCGATGAATCCATCATCACGTTCGACGGCTTAACGTCGCGATGGACGAGTCCGTTTTGGTGGGCGTAATCGAGCGCATCGGCGACGCCGCGCAGCAAATTGACTGTATCGGGGAGCGCGATCCGTTTTTCATCTTTGAGCATACGGTTGAGGTCGGGCCCGGAGAGCAGTTCCATCACGATGTAGTAGGCATCGCCCTCGCTGCCATAATCCATCACGCGCACGATGTTGGGATGTTCGAGCCGGGTGACAACCTCCGCCTCGCGCATGAAGCGCCTGCGGAACTGCTCCTCGCCGGCAAGCGCAGTCTTCAGTACCTTGATCGCCACGTTCCGTTCCTGAGTCGGGCTGACAGCGCGGTAGATTTCCGCCATGCCGCCACGCCCGATCAATTTCAAATCGCGATACGAAGAGAGGGTGGAGCCAGTGATGAAGGTCTCGGAGGTGTCGCGTATCTCCGCCGGGGTTTTTTGGTAATCGATCTGAATGTGATAGATTCCGCGGTCGACGAATCGCTGCAGTTTCTTGCGCGTCGGCTGGAAGAGCGCGCCCGCCGCAACCGCAAACACGGTGGCGACCATGAACGATTGATCGCCCTGATGCATCCGCCGGAAGATCAACGATGCCAGGCCAAACAGAAGGGCAAATGCCAGCCCCAGCCCGACGGTGAGAATGCCATAGACGATCGAACGGTTGATGATCAGGTCGATGTCGAATAATTTGGTTTGGACGATGGAAATGGTGATCGAAAGCGGCAGGATCAGGAACAGGAAGATACCCATCACCCGCGACGCCATTTGAAAAGCCGCCGCGGCCACGCTCTCGCCATTCAAGGACGGGATGAACGCCGGAATGATCTGGAAAACTACGAACCACAGGAACGGCGCAAGATTTCCGATGGAAACCCAACGCATCTGTTGTTTTTCTTCGAGCGTGCCGCATTTATAGCGGTAGGAAAAAACGAAAAAGCCGACGACATACCAAAAGGTGATGACAGCGATATAGACGTTGACGCCCAACGTGGTCCAATGGAAGGGCGCAGCGGGGAAAACGTATAGGCCAAGCATCGTGGCAACCATGACCGGCGCGGCGTATTTCACCCAGCCCGGAAAGAAACGCCCATTGGGGAAGAGCATCAGGAAAAGCACAATTCCCGTATCGCCCAGGGCCAGCAGCCCGCCCCCGTACGCTTCCAGTCCGTCGGTCATGGCAATGATATTTGCCGTGTTTGTTATTCGCGCGCCGAATGCGACCAGGAAAGCGGATGTAAATAGGGCGAACCAGTCGTCGGAGCGGCGGGCGACGAGCATTCCCGCTGTGACCGAAAAGCCGACGATCAGCAGGATGTCCACGCCGTATTCGATCACGGTCTGGAACAGGGATGGAATCCTGAGAATCTTTTGAACCATGCTGATATTGCTCATGCTGGAGAATTCGGGTGAGAGTACAGACCCCAAAACGCCGAACGTGTAAAGGACAACCATTGCCCAAACCGCCATCAACCCCAAGCGCAGGGTGGGTTTATCTTTCAGGGATGTTTCGTGGGTGGTGGGGGCGGTTGGCATTGTTGCAGGTCAATCATAACAAAAAACAGGCTGGCGCGACATCTCAATCCGTTATCAATTCGCTGTGAGCCACACCCCGACGAGCGGGGAGGGGAGGTGGATGGGGTGGGCATCACATCCGCACAGTCATAGTACGCGGGCTGGATACAAAAGGTTTCGGATTGGATGGGCTATAATCAGTAAATTAGTTTCGTATATGGAGTCTCCTGAAATGTCCCTTGATCTTACCCGCATTCGCGAACAATTCCCCGCCCTCGATCGCCCGGCGATCTTCTTCGATAACCCCGGCGGCACGCAGATCGCAAGGCAATCCCTCGACCGAATCAACAAATACCTGCTCGAATGTAACGCCAATCATGAAGGCGCGTTTGCGACCAGCATCGCATCCGACGCCGTGCTGGATGAAGCCCATCGCGCCCTGGCCGATTTTTACAACGCCGCCTTCCCCGAGGAAATTGTTTTCGGCAACAACATGACCACCCTCACGCTTCATATCAGCCGCTCGATTTCGCGCGAATGGAAGGAAGGGGATGAGATCGTCCTGACACGGCTCGATCACGATGCGAACGTCACCCCCTGGGTATTGGCGGCGCAGGATCACGGCGTAAACGTCCACTGGGTGGATTTCGATATGGAAGACGGCACGTTGAATCTCGATCAATTGCAAAAAGCGCTCGAACGCAAACCTCGTCTGCTTGCGGTTGGGTATGCATCCAATTCGCTTGGCACGATCAACCCGATTCACAAAATCATCGAGATGGCGCATCACGCCGGCGCACAGGTCTACATCGATGCGGTGCAGTATGCGCCGCACGGTCCCATTGACGTACAACGACTCGGCTGTGATTTTCTCGTTTCATCGGCATATAAATTTTTCGGCACGCACGTGGGCATCCTCTACGGGAAACATGAGTTGCTGCAAAACCTGTTCGCATACAAGGTACGCCCCGCCACCAACCGCCTGCCGGGTAAATTTGAAACCGGCACACAGAATCATGAAGGCATTGCCGGCGCGCTTGGCGCGATCGAATACTTCGAGTGGGTGGGAAATGAATTCGGAGGGGAGCAGGCCGAAGGTCTGGCAGGGGACGGATATTCCGGCCGCGTTTTGAACCTGAAAAAAGCGCTGACCGCCATCCGCGCGTATGAATTCGAATTGAATCGCGCGCTTCTTTCCGCCCTGCAAACGGTTCCCGGTCTAACGATCTTTGGCCTCACCGACACCCGCCGACTCGACGAACGCGTGGCGACATTTTCCTTCCGCATAAAGGACATGCATCCGCGCAACGTGGCCGAGCGACTCGCGCAACAGGACATCTACGTTTGGGATGGAAATTACTATGCCATCAACGTCACCGAACGCCTCGGCCTGGAGGAGCAAGGCGGCATGGTGCGCGTGGGCGCGGCTCACTACAACACGTTGGATGAAATTGAACGCCTCGGGGAAGCGTTGAAGAAGATAGCCAAGTGACAGTCACCCGCTGCGCGAGGCGACTGTCACTTCCATTGGTTGACTGATGGTTCTTCAAATTATTCTCGCCGTTCTTTTGTCCGTTGTGATCTCTGTTGCCATCACGCCGCTGTGCATCTGGCTGGCATGGCGGGTTAACCTGATCGATCGTCCCGGAAGCGAAGCGCACAAGATTCACAAACTGCCCATGCCGCTGGCGGGCGGACTGATCATCTTCCTCGTGATCGTCCTCGGTTGCGCGTGGGCCGGGATATTGACCCTGCGTCCCATTGCGCCGATCATTCTGGCGTCGATCGTCGTTCTGGCCTTCGGCCTGTGGGACGACATTCACGGCATCCGCGCGTCGTGGAAAATGCTTGGGCAATCGCTGGCAACCGCGCTGTTGATCTGGCAGGGGATCATGGTGCTCTTTCCGCGAATCCTGCCGCTGAATATTTTCATCACCGTCTTCTGGGTCATCGGCATCACCAACGCCTTCAACTTTGTAGACAGCATGGACGGTCTCGCCGCCGGGCTGGGTGGAATCACCGCAACCAGTTTGATGCTCGGCGCGATTCATGGCGGGCAGGATTCTCTGGCATTATTGAGCGCTGTTGTGCTTGGCGCATGCATCGGCGTCTTCTACTTTAACTTCTCGCTCTCGCGTTTGTTTCTGGGGGATTCAGGGGCGCAACTTCTTGGCTTCGTCCTTGCCGCCATTGCCATTGTGTATACGCCGCCGCATCTTCCGCAGGGATCATCGTGGTTCGTTCCCATTTTGCTGTTCAGCGTTCCCATCTTCGATACCACGCTGGTGACCCTCTCGCGTATGCGCAAAAAACTGCCGGTCTACAAAGCCAGCCGCGACCATACCTATCACCGTCTCGTTGGAATGGGCATGCCACCATTACGCGCTGTGTTGGCAATGCACTTTGCCGCCATCGTCATCGACTGTCTTGCGTTCATCGCCCTGTCGCTTTCGCCGCTGTGGGCGAACCTGATCTTCGGCTTGATTCTCCTGTTCGGGGTGTTTGCCTTCTATAAATTGGAATCGGTTCCATTGGGGGAATAAATCCGCGGGGCGCCAACGTCTGGAGACGTTGGAGTCCGAACGGCAGCGCGGTTCATTCGGTATGGTAAACTTTTATGCGCATGTTTCGATGGCAACGATTTAATCTTGTCCTTGCGGGATACAGCCTGTTGATTTCGGCCAGCGCCTTCATTACCGTATGGGCGATGTATCGAATTCCCTCCGACCCCAGAAATATCGTGTTTCTGGGGCTTTCTCTGCAACGGTTGAGCATGATCGGCGCGATGTCGCTTGCGGGGATATTTGCGGCGTTGCTTTTTCTAAAAGCATCTCGCGATGCCGCATGGGTGGAGCGGATTCGGGTTGGAGTCTTTGGCGGGGAAAGGCTTGGGCTGGGAATCCGCTGGGGAGCCGTGGCAGGATTCGGGTCGGGCGCGATCGCGCACTTTCTTCCGCTTTACCGCTGGGGGAGTCATCTCGATTATTATCAGCGCGTCGCTCCGATTGTTACCTGGGTGATGCTTGCGAGCGCATTGACGTTTGTCATCGCGTGGGTCGAAAAGTATGGTTTCGATTGGGCCGGGCTTGCGGATGTCCTGCGGACCGAAAGAAAAACATTTTACGCCGCGCTGATGTTGCTTGGGGTGTTTTTTGCCATCTGGCTTTTTATCGCCATCAGCGGCATGGGCCTGTGGCGGAGCGATGGATACTGGTACGGCGCGGGTGTGCCGATATTGGGGCTTCAAATTCTGTTTGCGTTTTCCATCGGCATTGCCGTGTTTTTTCTTGAGCGATCGTTTTCGAATCGCCTTCCATCATGGTCGGACGCGTCGATCTTTTTTTTCGTGTGGGGAATTGCCGCGTTACTTTGGGCGCGCGAACCCATGCCGCCGAGTTTTTTTGCGCCCGGGCCATACCTGCCCGATTATCAATTCCACCCGTTTTCCGACGCGGCCACCTTCGATCGCGGAAGTCAGTTCGCGTTGATCGGGCAGGGCATCAACAACAGCCGTTATTTCGACCGCGCCTTGTATATGGCCTTTCTGGTTTTTCTGCATAAAACCGCCGGGCAGGATTATCTTAAAGTCGTCGCGTTGCAGGCCGCGATCTATGCTGTGTTGCCGGCAATTTTCTATCTACTGGGCAGGTCGATCCACAGCCGCGCGTTCGGCGTGATTGTGGCAACGATGGGTATGATGCGCGGACTCAATGGAATTGCCGCAGGTTCGCTGATCGATCTTTCCAATCAAAAGCAGATGCTCACCGATTTTCCCGCGGCGATCGTTGTGGCGTTGTTCGCCCTGATGATCGTTCATTGGTTGAAATCCCCGTCTAAAAATTATCTGTATGCGATCTGGGCGGGCGGACTCGTCGGTTTGGGAATCATGCTCCGCACCAATATCCTTTTTCTACTGCTGCTCGCGGGGCTGTTGACCATCATCGTGTATTGGCGCCAGAAACTGCGCGGCGCATGGATCGGTCTCCTTATTGTCGTGACCATGTTTTCCGCCACGTTTGCATGGGGCGTACACAACGACAAAACCGTATTCGACATTTATATCTATCGCATCCTGCTTGTCATTCGCGCGCGCTATCCGCAAAGCAGTGAAATCATAAACACGGCCCAAGCCATCGACGCGAAGTTGTCGCCCGCAAAGATGGCTTCGCCAAACTTGGGAGCTCGGACAAAGATCA